>DATFXZ010000333.1:0-25998 GCA_035315305.1 Terriglobia bacterium
ACCGATGATTTCGCTCGGATCGTCTCCGAAAATATTTTGGGCCGATCGAGAAAACCACCGGTATCGACGCATCTTCCTCCTGCGAATTTCATTCAGGGTTCCGATAAATACATCGTCGACGCTTCGGGCATCAGTCGCGAACTCAACATCGATCCCCAATTGCTGGGGTTTGATGATAGCGTCGAAGTAGCGACCGCCTCGTATCGCGTCGGCGGTAAGATGGCGCACCTTGTGCTTTTGATGTACCCCACGCAGCAGATCGCAAAAAAATACGAGGATCGCTGGGCAACGACTGCGTCGGATGATGCTGGTTCGCGCAAGCGTGTGGGCGCGCTGCTTGCGCTTGTGCGCGGGTCGCACGAGCCTACGCTTGCGAAAGCAATTCTTGATGGCGTGAACTATGAAACGCAGGTGACATGGGATGAACCTCGTCCTGATGTTTCATTGCGCGAAGTGATCCTCACGATCTTCACGTTTATAGGAATCGCTTTGCTATTCACGGTTGTCGTTGGGGTCAGTTTCGGGGGATTACGGATTTTTGTAAAAGCGCGATATCCCGATCGGGTGTTCGACCGACCCGAGGACATGGAAATCATTCAACTTAAACTAGGGCAAGGACTTATACAGAAGCAGCTCAGAGAATAGATCAGCCCTTTTTGGTTCTCAGGAAGTAACCACAACGCCCTGAATGCTTTGAAAACCAGCCAAAATAATTCGTTGACAAGGCATACCCCCCTATTTAAATTAACTGTCATTGGAGCTATGAACCTCGTTTGCTGGACGAGGTTTTCGATCCTTTTTCTCTTTACAACTATTGCTCACCCGCTCTGGGTGAGCATTTTTTTGCCGGCGTAGCTCAGTTGGTAGAGCAGCTGATTCGTAATCAGCAGGTCAGCGGTTCAAGTCCGCTCGCCGGCTTCAAGTCAACAACTTAGCTGGATCGGGGCGACCGGTGGACTGGCCTAAGAAGCCAAGGATGGGCGGACGTTTGTCCCTGAATGAAGTTGCCCGCCTCAGGGGGATAACGGATATCCGGCTTTACAATACGGGGGCGGAAGTTTTCATGGATCAAGGAAAGGAACTCAATGAAGCCAGCGCTTCAGGATTTCCAAAATAGCGCTCACGAATGGCGCGCGCACCTTCGTCGGATTTGTATATCGTCGTCATCGCTTCTCTTCCTCTAATACAGCCTGGATCATCCGAAATGTCGATGCGCTGCTCTCCATGCTGCCTACCACGATGATCTTCAAGCGCGCTCTCTCTTCGTCGTATATCGTTTCAATGCGCACGCGCTCTTCGGGCGAGCGGCGCATGTTAGCGGCACCGATTAAGAGATTCGTCACACGGTTTGCGACTTCAGGGCTGATGACGTCGATTTCCACGATGCTGGAAACTTCAACGTGACGCTCGCGGCGTACTGGTTCGGTGTCGAAGGACGAGGCCGGATGTCCCGTCATCGCCGCGAGGTCCTCAGCGGCTATGCGATATTGCTTACCAATGCGGACCGCCTTTAGACGACCGTCTCGAACGTAATTCCGTACCGTTCGGACGTGCAATCCGAGACGGCCTGCTACCTGTTCGACGGAGTAGAGTGACTGCTTCATATTCTGTAAAATACCATAAAATACCTTAATACCCATCGAAAAAGAGTACGTTTAGTTAATAAACAGGTAGGCCCGTTGGAATACAATTCTTCCACGGTCCAGACGAAAAATTTCGAATTGGTCAGCGGGAGGAACTGCTATCAGCGACGGTCACAGCTGGCGGCTTCGGTCTCGCCCAACTGCACTCTCGCTCCGGCTCCGGAAGCTCGCCTAGTAGGGAATTCCGCCACGTTGGAACCTTCCGGAACCGAGAAGTTCGAGAGGACGCGCTCTTTAGAAAAGATCAACTTATCACCGGACGCACCCAGGTCGATTTTGATAACGTCGCCCAAGCCGATCTGGCCGGTAGCGATCAGATTCGATATCGGATACACGAGGTGACGTTCAATGGCACGCTTCAGATGACGCGCGCCATACTTCAGATCCGTACCTTCGCGCAGGAGGAACTCTTTTGCTTCGGAGGTGCACCTGAAGATGAACTGCCGGTCGGACTGGGAAGCCATGATCCTGTTCTGAACTTCGTTTAGCTCGATATCCAGAATCTGACGGAGGTGCTGTTGGTTCAGCGTCTGGAACACGACAACCTTGTCTATGCGGTTCATGAACTCCGGAGAGAACTTCCGTTTCGCCACATCCACGGCGGTGTGGTACATCTTCTTGTCAATTTCAGCGAGGTTCGCTTCATCGGTCCGCACGCCGGACGTGAACCCGATTCCGCCCGACAACATCTCACTCATCTCGGAAGCGCCCAGATTGGATGTCATGAAAATCACGCAGCGCGAAAGGTCGACCTTGCGGTTATCGCCTAGCGTCAGCGTGGCCTTGTCCAGGATGCCAAGTAACAATTGCCACAAGGCGTCATTCGCTTTTTCAATTTCATCGAAGAGCAGGAAACTAAAACGTGCCTTGTCGGTCTGATACTGATCGAGGGCTTCCTGGGTGAGCAACGGTGGAGTCTCACGATGTCCTAGATAGCCCGGAGGCGATCCGATCAGCTTTGCAATTTCGTGACTGTGCTGAAATTCCGCACAATCGATTTTGATCAGAGCCCGAGGACTCCCAAAAAGAATCTCGGCTGATGCTTCGACAACTCTGGTCTTACCGGATCCGGTCGGGCCAAGGAATAGCAGGTTCGCAATAGGACGCCCCGGCATGTTCATTCCCGCCAGGTAGATCTGGTACATGTTCACGATGCGCTTGACTGCGCGATCTTGTCCCACAATTTTTCCCAAGAGCCGGCGTTCGAAGTCCAGTACTGCGGGGCTTCGCATTTCCGGATCGAGGAGTACTTCTTCAGAGACGAACGGTTTGACCATCGCTTTGCACCTCTTGCCGGTCTTTCCCAGCCTTTGTCAGGAAAGCCTTGAATCAGCTTCCACCCTCAGTCCTGCAAGTCGCCTACCAATCAAATTCCGGCTCCTGGAGAGTTTGACGGCAGTTCCTTACGTTCGGTGGGAATGGCTGTTCTTATATGCCGTTATCCGCATCCAGATGGCGGACTTTAGCGGGTGCTTTGAGTGGACTCGATGGTGCGGCGATACAGATCTTCATATTGCAAAACGATCTTGCTTGCACAAAATTCTCGAGTGGCACGTTCTCGTCCGGCCTTACCGATTTCTTCCCGAACACTGAGTTTCTGCAGAATCAGGAGGCAACCATCTGCCATGGCCTTGGTATCTCCGACGTCGTAGAGAAACCCGTCGACCCCGTCTCTGACCACTTCCGGAATACCGCCGACCCGACTGGCAATGACCGGAACCTCACACGCCATCGCTTCGAGTGCGACGAGGCCGAACGATTCCAGGTCACTCGGAAGCAAAAGGACATCAGAAACGGCAAGAAATTGGCTCATGTCATTTTGTTTCCCAACAAAGATCACGTCGTCCGCCACTCCGTGTGTACGGGCAAGCCACTCCGCTTTAGGGCGATCTGGACCATCGCCGACCATCAACAGTCGTGATCGCTGTTGCTTGCGGACGCGCGCGAAAACTGCCACGACATCTTCAACTCGCTTGACGGGACGGAAATTTGAAATGTGAATCAAGATGCCTTCGTCATCGGCCGCAAACTTCTTCCGGAAGCTGCGATCGTGGGAGCGGCCGTAAACGTTGCAATCCACAAAATTCGGAACTACGTCAATCGGCCGCTCGATCTGAAACTCTTGAATAGTGCGCCGTTTGAGGTATTCCGATACTGCGGTGACGGTATCGCTTTGCTCAATGCCAAAGCGAGTGATCGGCAGATACGAACGATCATTGCCAACCAAGGTGATGTCTGTGCCGTGCAGTGTGGTCACGAACGGTATCACCCGGTCAGTCAGCATCTTCTTCGCGAGGTATGCGCTGATCGAATGCGGTATCGCGTAGTGAACGTGAAGGATGTCGAGATCGAATCGAGTCATCACTTCAGCCATCTTCGTGGCAAGAACGAGATCGTACGGAGGATACTCGAACAGAGGATACGAAAGGACCTCCACCTCATGGAAGTAGATGTGATCCGTCATGGTCACTCGAATTGGCAGGGCGTAACTGATGAAATGAACGTCGTGGCCTCGCGACGCTAATTCTTTTCCCAATTCGCTAGCGACCACTCCGCTACCACCATACGTCGGATAACAGGTGATCCCGATCTTCATAGCTCGATGACCTGATGTTCCCTGGAATCCACGTCGAGTTCCTCTTCCAATCGACGGATGAAACCCAACCCGTAGCGCACCAGAAAGGAGGTAATGTTAATAACCCGTTCTTGTAGTTTCTTTTCCGGGAAGAATGAATTTAGAACCGAATCGAGATGCCGCTCGAGCGTGTCATTGCGGCGTGCTTCCGCATTTACGAATTTTGTCCGGAGCGTTTCGACTTGATGCAACACTTTCTGCCTCGAATTGTCGAGTGCTCCGGAGAGTGTCGGGTCCACAGCATTCAAAGCCTCGCGCAGCGATTCCAGTTCGGTCATCAGACGGTCACGCACGAGGTCGAATATTTCCACCCCTTGAACATTGGCTACCGCTTTTCGCCGGACAAAGTCCCGCCCACGAAACATATCCTGAAACTGCAGATCGTACTTCTTCAGCACGCGCTCAATTCTCGGCTCCACAACTGTGGCGCTGATCCGCGGAAAAACGGGCGGCGCCGGCCGGCGAAATACCTCGTACACGGCGCCGGCTTGCGCGAAGTATGCGACTTCAGCAGGGCCGCCGACGTAAGCCGCAGTGGGGAAGATCGCATCCTGCATTGCCGGACGGAGCAGAACGTTAGCGCTTAGAGGTATGTCATCTTTAAGTTCTTCTGGGCGAAGAGCTCGACGAGATTTCCCGCGGTACGCAAACAGACCGGTAAAGTTATCGTCGACTTTCACTTGCTCGTGGTACCCCGCGTCGGAGAGTGCACGGCTCCGCGCAACGACCGCCGCTCGAATTTCGGAGTTTTGACGTACCGCCTGAACCAACGTTGCGTGGGCCAGCTTACGAATCTCGGGCTCAAGTGGATTCGCGAAAACGAGTCCGGTACCTTCGAAGAGTTTCGCCATTGCCGATAAGAAGGCATCTACGGGCGAAACACCTGGTCTGTAAGATTCCATAACCTGCCGAACTTCAGGTTGAAACTCTGAATTGGGCAGACCGGCCAGGAATTTCGAAAGCGCGTCGGGCACATCACCACCCAGCGTAAGCCAACCTACGGGCGAAGAATCGGGATTCGAAAGATCGATACGAACGTGCAGCAATCCGCCATCTCTATCGAGGACTGACGCAGATTCGATTTCTTGATAATCGTGGTCCTCCGCTGCAACCCAGAACACTGGCACGGCAGGCACTCCGAGGCCGTCTAGCGCCTTGGCCAGTTTGATGACCGTGATGGCTTTCAGAATCGTGTAGTTGGGTCCGGTGAACAGTCCGGGCTGTTGGCCGGTGATGATGGTAACGGCTCCAGCCGCCAGCTTTTGAATGGACGTGGGGTCGCCCGTGAGCGATCCGCAAAGGCGTTCCCGGTGCGCGGCACCGAGCGCGGGTCGTTGACGGGCAAAGGCAGCAATCGACTCGGGCGAATACGGTTGCGAGTAGAACTTGCGAAGACGCGTCCACTCGGTAACGTAATCGAGGAAAAGCGCCGACATTGAGGGCAAACTTCCGAAGGGAATCCGCATCATGAAATTTCTGCTAAGTCGCTATTCATCCTTCGAAAGATCTGAGCCAGATCTTCGCGTTGCTCCGGTTTCAACGGCAGCAAGGGCCGCCTTGGCAAACCAGCCTGAAATCCCTCCAACTCCATCCCAGCCTTCAACCCGGCGATCCCATATTTTCCGGTAACTGCTCCCGCCGCCGGCGCGATGATTCTTTGAATATCTCCGGCTTTTTTGTAATCCTCCGCGGCGAACGCGCGATAGAGCCCGAGGCATTGTCTCGGTGCTGCGCAGGCCAGCGCAACGATTCCGCCGCGCGCGCCCGCAACCAACAACGGCAACAGGGTCGGCGCGGAACCCGATAAGACACCGAACCGGCCAGGTTCCGTGTTCCAAACAACCTCTGAGACGGTTTTCGCATCGCCAGAGCTATCCTTCAGGCCTCGGATATTGGGATGTTTCGAGAGCTCAATCACGAGGCTCGACTGCAGAGGCACACCGGTAAAAACTGGAACGTTATAAATAATGATGGGTATGGGCGAAGCATCGGCAACCGCAGTGTAATGCGCCATGTACACATCAAACGTCATCTGAGCTTTGAAATAGAACGGGTTCTTGACAAGAACCGCGTCGACGCCGCGGTCGGCTGCTTCTTTTGTCAGATCGATTGTTGCTTGCGTCGATTCGAGGCCGGTCCCGGCTAGCAGCGTCATTGATGAAGGAACACGTCTACGTGCGGCTTCAATGAGCTTTAACTTTTCGGAGTGTTCGAGGTACACCGATTCGCCATTGGATCCCAGAACGAGAAAGCCCTCGATACCGGCTTCGAGGTACTTCTCGATGTTCCTTTCGAAGAAATCGTATCGGATGGCACCCGTCTCATCGAAAGGCGTTGCCATCGGCGGGATGATGCTTTTGAACTTAAACAATGTTATCAGTCCATCCTCTCTAGAAATCGGGTCAAGCCTGGAAGATTGTCTTCGAGACCGCGCAATTCAGGCAAGTCTTTAAACTGAATATCACTGGAACGCAGCCCCGATAAGGCTCCCAGAATAGCGCGGTAGTGGCTCAGCAATCTCAGGAAGGGGTAGTAAAAAAATAAATTTGGGCCGGGAATGGGAGCTAAAAACGGGGTAAACACAATAACAACGCCCGTGATCAGGAAATCAATTGAGAACCAAAATATATGTTTCCAGCGCTGCTGCTTCAGTGTGCGTTGAAATGCTTCCCGATCACGGGCATAAACGACATACCGATCGGCGGATGCCATCGTCTTGAGGACGCGCTCGACGGGATCAATCTTGTCTTCCAGCCTCGTGTAGTAATCGTGAAGAGATCGAACCCCCCGGCCGATCCACGAGAAAATACGCGTTTGCCGGCGCGATAACCATTCGATCAATTGCCGGACCCGGTCGGTGGATTGTGACTCAATATTTGCGAGCACGTCGGACGGGCTGAATAAAACAGAGCGACGGCCCCGTGTGGAAATCAAGTAAAGATCTAGCGATTTCGCCATCGTGTTCTGCCAAGTGCGCGGTCTAGAAGGCTACCTGGGGTCTGACCCCTCTGCCCTCAATGAGCTTGAAACGCGTTCAATCGTTCAATCCAGCTTTGCACTCGTGACGCAACATCTGGCGCACTTAGCACATCGCTAATCACGGCTACCGAAGTGGCTCCGGCCTTCAATACATCCTCTGCATTTTCTAACTTGATTCCTCCGATGGCGACAACCGGTTTGCGGATCGCCTGGCAAATCGCACTGAGATTTTCCAGCCCGACCACCGCATCAGGCTTCTCCTTCGTCGCCGTCAAGAAAATCGGTCCAACGGCAACATAGTCCACCGGAAGCTTCTCTGCTCGCATGGCTTGTTGCAGATTGTGGGTCGAAAACCCAATCATGCGATCCAGACCGAGAATCCGCCGGGCTTCGACCGGAGGCACGTCGTCCTGTCCAAGGTGCACACCGCCAGCGCCCGAGATCAGGGCCACGTCCACTCGATCGTTCACAATGATCTCCACACCGCGTGGAGCAAATGAAAGGATACGCTCGACCTGTTCGAGAAGTTCCCGGACGCTACCCCTCTTGTTCCGCACTTGGATGATGCGGGCCCCAGCATTCAACAAGGCTTCGGCCAAACGAACCGGATCACCAAAAGACGCATCCGCAAACGTATATAGCCGCGGGAGCGGCTTCATGCGATTTCAGCAGCGCGAGCACGTCGATCTTGGGAGTGTTCAAGGAATTTCGTGTAGATATCGCCTTTGAGGAAGTCAGGATTCCGTAGGATCTGCCGATGCAGCGGGATTGTGGACTTCACGCCTTCCAGTACGAACATGTCCAGCGCACGATCCATACGCCGGATCGCCTCGTCGCGCGTTGAACCGTGCACAATCAGTTTAGCAATCAGAGAATCGTAATAAGGAGGGATGACGTACTCTGCATACGCAGCCGTATCCATACGAACGCCCGGACCACCTGGGGCATGCCATGCAGTGATTTTTCCAGGTGAAGGCTTGTGAGTTCCAGGATCTTCAGCATTGATTCGGCATTCGAGCGCGTGCCCACGAAACTGAACATCGCTCTGCTTGTGCGGCAATCGCTCGCCGGCCGCAATCAGGATTTGATCTCGGATGATATCGAAACCGGTCACCATTTCGGTTACCGGATGCTCCACCTGGACTCGGGTGTTCATTTCCATGAAATAAAAATTCTTGCGGTCATCAACGAGGAATTCAAGGGTGCCCACATTCGAATACCCGACTTCCTTGATCGCTTGTACAACGCGGCTTCCGATTTCCTCACGCAACGATGGCGTCATGAGAACGGAAGGAGATTCCTCAATAAGTTTTTGGTGACGACGCTGAATCGAGCACTCGCGTTCGCCAAGATGTATGGCGTTGCCGTATTCGTCCGCCATAATTTGAAACTCGATATGGCGAGCTCTTTCGATGAATTTCTCGATATAACAGTGGGGGACTCCAAACGCGTTCGCCGCTTCGGCCTGGGCGGTTTTCAGGGACGCCAACAGTTCACCGCGATTCTGCACAACACGCATTCCACGGCCGCCCCCGCCGGCTACTGCTTTGATGATAACGGGGTATCCGATGGCTTCGGCAGTCGCGATCGCCTCTTTTTCTGTATGAACGGCGTCGTCGCTTCCAGGCAAAACCGGCAGCCCGAACCGATTCATTTCCGTCCGAGCCCGCGCCTTGTCGCCCATCAAACGAATAGCTTCCGAGGAAGGTCCGATGAACTTGATGCGGCTTGCTTCGCAAACTTCTGCGAAGTAAGCGCTCTCAGACAAAAACCCATATCCGGGATGTATCGCGTCTGCATTTAAGAGTTCCGCAGTGCTGATCACATTGGGAATGTTCAAATAGCTATCGGTACTCTTTGGAGGCCCAATACAAACGGCTTCGTCCGCAAAGCGAACATGCAGGGCATGACGGTCGGCCTCGGAGAAAATCGCCACCGTCTTAATACCCAGCTCTTTACACGACAGGATGATCCTGAGGGCTATTTCTCCACGATTGGCGACGAGTATTTTTCTGAACATGGTTTAGTTAGTCAACGCGGTCGAATAGCAAAGAGTCTCTCTCCGTATTCTACCGGCTGACCATTTTCGACGAGGATGCTGATAATTTCTCCGGCCACATCGGATTCGATCTCGTTCATCAATTTCATCGCTTCAATAATGCAAACGACGCTTCCCTTTTCAACAAAATCACCAACGGAAACAAACGCCTCCGAATTGGGTGAAGGGGCTTTGTAAAAAGTTCCGACGATGGGCGACTTGATGTGATAAAGCTCCTCGCCCTTTTGTTCCGGCATCTCCGGCTGAGCCTGCGGTAGCGCGGCGGCCGGCACAGCGGACGTTATCGCAGCCGGCTCAACAGCAGCTGAGGCCGTATGATTGGAAGCGCGCCGGATGCGTAAGCGAACACCCGATTTCTCGAGTTCCAACTCTTCGATCGATTCCTTTGACGTAACAAGATCTATGATTTCTTTCAGTTCCTTCAGATTCATAGAGACTAATCCGAGGAGTATAGCAGACGCAGGGGCAGACCCCTCCGAATTCGGGTAATCCGGAACGGTTGCGTAATTACCTAAATTCAACGAAATCCTTAGAGAATTTAGGTAATTACGCAACCGTTCCGGAATTATGCCGAATTAGAGATTTCCCACGCCGCTTGTTTAAGCTCGTATCGGGCGCGGCCGATCTGATCCTGTGCACCGGACAAAAGAATGAGGTAATGATCAGGGGAGACGCTACGGGCGATCACGACGGACTGCTCGGAAACCAGGACGTTTTCTACCAGACGGCCCGCCTCGGAATCTTCCAAAGCGCTGCGCGCGATTCGCAACAGCGTCACGTATTCTTCCGCGATTGTCTCAAGGTCCAACGCCGGATCGTCGGCAACGTGATCCACAAGGCCATGCGGTCCAACCAGCATTATCGCCTGGATCTGCGCCAGATTGCGCCGAAGCTTGGACACAACGTCCCGAAACTTTGCGTTGACTCGGTTCTGCGTTAGCCGCTCTCCTGTGTCAGCGTTGCTGCGGCTGCGCTGGTGCATTTTCCTCGCCCGGTGCAAGCACGCTGATAGCGTCTAGCGCTCGGACCCTTGGTGTGACGAAGAAAAGCAGCTCGGCCGTGCTCTTGATAGTCTGCGTTCTCTTAAACAGCGTTCCGATAATGGGCACGCTACCCAATCCGGGAACCTGGAAAATATTTAGTGTATCTGTATCGACGAGGATTCCGCCGATAACGGCCGTGCCTCCGTCCGGAACGAGAACCTGAGTTGTCGCCGTTTGCGAAGCAACAGACGGAATGCCATTGACAGATCTCGCGAAATCAGGCTGCTGGTTGGTGATGTTCACTTGCAGCAGGATCGTACCGGCTTCCGTGATTTGAGGTGTTACGGCCAGGTTGAGACCGAACCTTTGGAACTGCGTCGTGATGGTGTTGTTGACGTTCGTCTGAACAGGTATTTGCGTCGATTGGTCGATCGTCGCCGGGATATTGTTTTGTGTCACCACTCTTGGCCGGGAGATGAGTTTCGCCGTCCCGCGAGCTTCCGCCAGCGTAATAATTTCATCTAATAGAAAGTCTTTCCCTGGTTCAATCAGGAAAGCGAGACCTGACGTCGCTGGCGCAGGAAAGTTCGCAACAAGCGGCAAACCTGACCCGCCCCCAGTCGTGACACGCGGCGCTGGATTCCGCGTGAACGGACTGGATCCAGCTGCGCCCGTGAGAATATTGCCGCTATTGGCGCCGACCATAAGCCCTAGCTGGTTACCTATGTCGCGTGTAAAACTTTTGTTCGCTTGAAGGAGTCGGGCCTCGATTTCCACCTGCTTGGCGGGCGTATCCAGAAATTTCACCATCGTTTCAAGATTCCCGAACTGCGATGGAATATCGGAAATGATCAGCGCGTTCCGCCGCGGATCCTGAATGATCGTTCCACGAGGCGATAACAAGCGGCCCAGAATGGTTCCCGCCGCATCCGATTTCGTGTAGTTCAATGTGAACGTGCGCGTCGCGAGAGGCACTGCCAGCTCTTGCGCATCACGAAGCGCCTTTGCCGCCGTTTGTTCCCCTTGCAATGTCGTATTCGTGGCGATGCGGAGTACGTTACCTTGGAGCTGTCCGCCGAGTTGGTAGTTCTTCAAAACGACGTCCAAGGCCTGATCCCACGGCACATCCGTAAGCTTGAGTGTCACGGTACCGGTAACATTCGGATCGAGTACGACATTCAAACCACTGATCTCCGAAATCAACCGGAAGAAGTCTTTGATGTCGTAATCTTTAATGTCGATCGAAATGAGTTCGCCCTGATATTGCGGGATCGGTGTAGGTGTCGTCGGTACCTGTGGCGCCGTCGGCGGAACGATGGCTACCTGTGTTTGTTGCCGCGCGGTCTCTAATGCACCAGCCACCAGCGGTGCTCCACGAGCGGCGGGAAGCGATTGCACGGGAGCCGTCGGTTCGGGCTCCGGCAACAGAGAAGCGAGCTTCAATGCCGGCGAAGCCGACGCCGAAACAGAGAACGATGCCGGCTCCGGGACGACCACAGGACCCGCGGTCTGATTCTGCGGAGCGCGGGCCGTACTGCCGAATACAATTCGTACTGCTCCAGCCTCGTCGATCACGCGAAATGGAACATCTTTGGACAAATCGAATACGATCCGGGTCGCCTGGCGAGCGCCATCGCTGTAAAAGGACGTCCGAACGCGTTCCACGCCGGCCGCGCCAATATGTCGTTCCTTAAAACGGATGGTGTTTTGGATTCCGTGAAAATCGACCACGAGGCGATGCGGCTGTTTGAGTTCGAAATACGTGTACTTCGCATCTTCGCCTGCCGTGATCTTGGCTTCAAGAGAGTCGCCTGTGTTGCTGAAGGAGACATCTTTAATTATGGTTGCCACTTTCGAAGTCGCCCCATGTACGGCGAGAGTCAAGATAAATAGCATCATGCCGACTGAAAGGAACTTCCTGGAATCAACTCTCATTTATCTTCTCCTGACTTAGGTCGCACTTTTCGGACGATCTCCCTTGGCGCTTTAGGATCATCAGCGGGAGGGGGAGTGGTCAGAGCAAATGTTACGGTATCTAGTTTTATGCTTTTCACGACGGCGTCATAAAGTGCGTCTCCGACGTGAGCGAAGTAAGGTGCCTTAGCTCCCGGCATTGAAATGATCACGACATTCATGGACGGCACCTTCGACGTCACCACGCCTGCGATTAGCGCCTCCCTGACTGGTATGCCTTTCAATCCAGGAGGCCGCAGCGGTGTCGGCGCAGCCAGTGTTCCCTTCGGTTTGGGAACGGGATTAACAAACGGGTCTCGTCGTCCACCGGCGTTATAACGATAATTTTTCGGCACGGAAAGCGCGGGCAACGGATCCTCCGGACTTACCGGTGCGGTTTGGGATTGTGCCTGTGAAAACACGAACAGGCTCGCCCCGAAAGACAAAAGTGAACTGAAAAGCAAGATACGACGCATCATCTTTTTGGCCACATCATTTCACGGTCTGCGGTTGAAGCGCAGCCGCGGCAATCGGTTCGTCTTTGTATACGAAGGTCGTTGCCGTGTACACCGCATTGACGCTTGAAGTAAATGCCAGCTCGCCTTCGGACGCCTTGCTTGTAAGCCGCAATCCGCCGACATTCACAATCCGGGGCAACTTACGGATTTTGTCCAGGAACATGCCCACGTTGTGATACGTGCCGGTGACTTCCAGATCGATCGGATATTCTATGTAGACCTCGTGATCAACCGTTGGCTTCGGCGCCACCCGAAACACTTTCAAGCCCGAGCCACCTGCCTGCAACTGGACTGCGCGGAAAATCTGGTCCGTTTCCTTCTCCAGCGGCAGCGCCATTTTGAGCATGTCCAGCCTTGCCTGCAGTTCCATTGCTTCCACTTTTATTTTTTGGAGTTCCTTCTCCTGCGCTTCACTCTTCGCGACGATGGCTTTGAGCTCGTTCATCTTCCCTGTCTTGCTTTCGATGTCTGTTTGAATCGGGCTCAGGAATTGGTACCAAAATCCCGCGAGCAAAGCTCCGCAAACCACCACGACAAGCAACACCTGCTTAACCGAGCTGAGGTTCGATAAAGCTTTAAACCCTAGTTCCATTAATTACCTCCCGCTGCTGGTGCTGGGATGTTGGCCTTAGGTGCGCTGCGCGGCGGAGCAAATTCACACTTCAAGGAAAACGTGTAGTTCCCCGAGCTCTCCTGCGCGGTTCCCAAATCAAGGTTCTTGAAGTATCCCGTCGAGTTGAGATTTGTATACAAGTCGGCAATTGCGTTGAGCGAAGTGCCCGTGCCGCTCATGCTGAGTTGGGCATCCTTTTGCTCGAGGTTCGACAACCACACGTATCGAGTCTTCTCGACAGCTTGGGAAAGTTCGTCCAGCGCCAAGATTGGACTGATCTGATTCTTCGATAACGCCTCGACGATCTTCACTCGATTCTCGAGCTTCTTTTTGATCGTCGCATATACCTGGTCTTGTTTGATCACGACATCAAGTGCCGCCTTCCTCGCTTCCAACCCACGTATTTGTTTATCGAGGTCCGCGGCTTGAGCGCTCAGACTCGAATACCAGAGGTAAGCTCCGACAGCGAACCCGGCAGCAATCAATATGAGCAAAATAGGCGTAAACGTCGAAGGCATCTCCATCGCCGAGAACGTCGAAAGCGGTGATGAAACCTTCGTTGCTTTCTTCCTGCTGCTTCCGAGTAGATTGACCTTAATCATTGTTTGAACCCCCTTAACGCCAAGCCGACGGCCACAGCCAGCGCCGGTCCGAGGGAAGTGACTCTTATTGCGTTAACTTTTGGGCCGAGCGTAATGGATCTGAACGGATCCAGTACGGATGTCGGATAGGAAAAAGCTGTTTCGATCTTTTCCGTCAGCCCCGGCATATGAGCGGTGCCGCCGCTGATCAAGACTTCATCGATGGTCTCGGATGGGTACGTTTCTCGAAAGAAGTCGAATGTCTTTTGGACCTCCGTGATCAAAAGGTCCGTGATCGATTCCAGGAGCGGCTGAACCATCTCGACCTCGGAACCGCCGGTTCTGCCCAGCTTCAAATCCTCTGCTTCTTGAAAATTGAGTTGCAGCTCTTTTTGCAGAATGTCGGTGTACTGGTTACCTCCGACGGAGACGTCGCGGATGAACAGCGGCATGCCGCCCTTTGTGATGTTGATATTCATCAGCGAAGCCCCGATATTCAGCAGTGCGACTGTCTTATTGGGATCAACCCTGTAATTCGCCTCGTAGACGTTCTGGAGAGCGAAAGCATCGATATCGACAACATCTGGATCTTTTCCGGCCAGACTGATGACGTTCGTGTGGTTTTGAATCTTGTCCTTCTTGGCTGCGACAAGCAACACTTCCATGCCTGCTTCTTCTGACGCTGTCACACCGGGACCAACCACTTGATAATCGAGATTGACATCCGTGATGTCGAATGGAATGTACTGCTCGGCGTCCCACTGAATGGAAGCCTCAACTTCGCTGGGTGTTGCCGCTGGAACCACGACGCGTTTTACGATAACGGAATGTCCTGAGACTCCCGTTGCCACAGCCTTCATTTTGAATTTGCCCGTCAAGAAGGTTTTCTTGATTCCTTCCGCGACAGCCGGCGCGTCCATAATCGCGCCGTCGACCACAGCATCAGGACCCAGCGATTCATACGAAAATCCACTAAGTTGATAGCCAATCTTAGACTTCGTTAACTCAACCGCTTTGATCGCACTCGACCCGATATCCAACCCAACCAATTGTTTCTTTCGGTTTAATAAGCTCATGCCTTCCTAAATGTCCTTATTCAGTCCTTCGCCGTGGGCCTCGCGACCCGTCGGCTCGAATCGCTCGTCGGTTCTGACTGTTCGCTTTTTCTTTCCATCCAGCGATCCAGCAGATCCTTTTTAAATCGCCATCGATTGCCCAGCTTGAAGGCGGGAATGCTTTTATTGCCAAGGTATTTGTAGAGGGTATCCGGGGTAATACCCAAATACTGAGATGCCTCGCGCAGTGTCATCACTTCCTTGAGTCTTTCCATTTTCGGCCCTGTCTCTTCCTAAGAACTGGCGTCCTTTGCGGGCTTTCTCCATCCATTTGCCCTGTTTTCCGGAGACCAACCCTAACAGCCGTGACATACTAAAACCAAAGAAAAAAACCGGAAGGTGTCAAACCGAAAATGCTACAGACACACCACCGAACCGACGACACATGCACGTTTATAGCCGCAGCTGAAATTTGCAGAAACAAACCTAACGGGTAGCGTTTTCGAGGAACAAAATCATGATTGAAATACGACACAAGAATGAGCGTGGACACTTTGATCACGGATGGCTGAACACATATCACACGTTCTCATTCGATCGTTATTACGATCCTCGACACATGGGATTCCGCGCGCTGCGTGTGATCAATGAAGATCGCGTCACACCTGGACAAGGATTCGGAGCACATCCTCATCGGGACATGGAAATCATCACGTACATTCTTGAAGGCGCGCTCGAACACAA
This sequence comes from Terriglobia bacterium, assembly GCA_035315305.1. Taxonomy (GTDB): domain Bacteria; phylum Acidobacteriota; class Terriglobia; order 20CM-2-55-15; family 20CM-2-55-15; genus 20CM-2-55-15. The sequence goes on from DATFXZ010000333.1 coordinate 15,764, forward strand.
GGACAGCATGGGCACAGGCTCGATCATCCGGCCGGGGGAAATTCAACGCATGAGTGCAGGAACCGGCGTGACACATAGCGAGTTCAACCCTTCGAACACCGAACCGGTTCACTTGCTGCAGATTTGGATCATGCCTGAGGCGAAGGGCATAAAGCCGAGTTACGAGCAGAAGCAGTTTAACCGCGACGAACTACGCGGGAGACTTCAGCTCATCGCGGCGCGAGAGCCCACTGAAGGGGCCGTAAAGATCCATCAGGATGTCCGTTTATTCGCGACAATCCTTGCTGGCGATACCGTCTCACACGAGCTCTCGAAGGGCCGATACGCATGGATCCAGGTAGCGCGTGGATCACTGGAATTCAATGGAATCAAGCTTGACGCCGGCGATGGCGTAGCCATGTCCGAGAGCCAGACCATTGATATCACCGGAACTGGAGAAGCGCTGCTGTTCGATTTGAATTAGATCGTCTTTGCAAGAACGCGCATCACTGCCTGATTAAATTTCAAGGGGTCCACCAGCTCTGAACCTTCTGCGAGGATCGCGTATCCGTATAGTACTTCCGCAACATCATCGAGCATCGCGTCGTCGGTGCGCTGCCGCATTTTTGCAATGATTTCGTGATTCGGGTTGAGCTCCATGATTCGTTTCTGCTTCGTTGTTTCACCTTTCATCTGGTTCAGAAGTTTTTCGAGGTTCGGACTGACATCATGCTCGGAGACCACAAGACAAGCGGGCGAGGACGTCAAGCGTGCAGATAACCGCACTTCTTTGACACGATCGTCGAGCTTTTTCTGAAGCGAATCCATCAGCTTTGAAAATTCCTGCTGTTTGTCCTTCAAGTCCGTCTCACCGCCGAGATCCGTAATTCCCTTTGCGATCGACTTCAGCTTTTTGCCCTCATATTCCGGCAGCCACTGCGCGAGCATCTCGTCAACCGGATCAACCATATAGAGAACTTCGTATCCTTTTTCCTTGAACGCCTCGAGGTGTGGCGAATTCTCAACCGCACGCCGCGACGGACCAGTGATGTAATAAATGGCGGTTTGATCGGATTTCATTCGCGACATGTAATCCTTCAAGGTCGTCAGTTTTTCCGGATCTGCGGAGGACTCGAACAAACAAAGCGATAGAAGTTTGTCCTTGTTATCGAAGTCGAAGCTTGGACCTTCTTTCATCACGCGGCCGAATTGCTTCCAGAATGCTACATACTTCTCGGAATCCTTCGTCTGCATCTCCTCGAGTGAATCGAGAACCTTCTTTGTCAGCCATTTGCGGATCTGAGTTATGTGCCGGTCTTCCTGTAGCCTTTGGCGCGAAACGTTTAGAGGAAGATCCGCCGAATCGACAACTCCTCGGACAAAGCGGAGGTAGCCGGGAAGCAGTTCCTCGCAATGCTCAACGATCAAGACTCGGCGCACGTACAGATGTAATCCAAACTTGCCTGTCGCGTGAAACAGATCAAACGGTGTCTGAGCCGGAATGAACAGCAACGCCTGATACTCGGCTCGACCTTCCGCGCGGAAGGACCAGGTCACAAGCGGCTCATTCCAATCATGTGAAATGTGTTTGTAGAATTCTTTGTATTCGTCGTCGGTGACTTCTGAACGCGGACGCGTCCAGATTGGCTTCATCGAGTTCAGCGTTTTCGCTGCTTCTTTTCCCTCTTTGTCTCGATAAATTATCGGGTACGCGACGAAATCCGAGTAACGCTTCACTATGCCTTCGATTACCCATTTGTCCGTGAAATCCTCGACTTCTGCATCGTCACCGAAATTTTTGAGATGGAGCACAATGGAGGTACCACGAGTAAATTTGCTGGTTTCGACAATTGTGAACGAACCATCCCCGGTAGACTCCCATTGGGTAGCCTTGTCTTCTCCCGCGCGGCGTGTGAGCAGGGTTACACGATCCGCCACCATGAACGCCGAATAAAAGCCGACGCCAAACTGACCGATTAATGTCGTGAGCATGTCGGCTGATTTGCGTTCACGCAAAGTCTGAAGCAACTCCCGAGTGCCGGACTTCGCGATCGTCCCAATATTCGCGATCACTTCATCGCGGCTCATGCCAATGCCGTTGTCATTGATCGTCAGTGTCCGGGCTTTGGAATCGCTTTCAATGGAGATCTCGAGTTTCTCGTCGGGTCCAATCAATTCCGGCTTACTTAGCGCCTCGAACCGCAGCCGGTCGAGAGCATCGGATGCGTTTGAAATAAGCTCGCGCAAAAAGATTTCTTTGTTCGTATAGAGCGAATGAATCATGAGGTCCAGGACCTGTCGAGCTTCGGCCTGGAATTCGAACGTTTCGATATTTGTCGTCATGAGAGAGAGTGTAGCGAGGCGGGTCGGGAGCTTCAAGATGGGCGGCCGCAGAAAGCGCGGCCGCCTCAATTTCGTGGCTGGATCAACGAAGTTGATGGACCGCCATCAAGATAGTTTCGCTTTTTTAGATTCCTGCCAACGTGCGAAATCCGCGCCGAGTATAAAAAACTTTCGGCCGATTTGGACGATCCGAATCTGTTCTTCTTCAATGATTCTGCGAAAATGGCGCACCGAAAATCCTGCCAATTCGGCAGCGTTCGGAATGTCCAGAAACGTTTTCTTTACCACGATTCCATCGGTCGATTTCATAGGCTCCTCCTTTTGTGCGGGAGGAGCATGCACGGCCGGTGCCAATGACGATTTTTAATGTTGCGCTTCTCTACGTCTTCGTGTCTTGGAAGACCTACTCTGCGCCCATAAATGGATACCTGTAATCGGTAGGTGGGACGAAGTTCTCTTTAATCGTTCGGCAGCTAACCCAACGGAGTAGGTTCATCATTGAACCCGCCTTGTCATTCGTGCCGCTTGCGCGAGATCCGCCAAACGGCTGCTGGCCGACTACAGCTCCAGTAGGCTTGTCATTCACATAGAAATTGCCGGCCGCAAAACGAAGCATGCGGTGCGCATCGGCAATAGCGGTTCGGTCCGTGGCAAAAACCCCGCCAGTTAGGCCATATGGCGACGTGGTATCGACAATCGACAGAGTCTCATTCCATTGGCCTTCGGGATATACATACAAGGTGACGACCGGTCCAAAAAGCTCTTCACACATCGTCCGATAATCCGGCCGCCGCGCCTGGATCAACGTGGGTCTGATAAAGTACCCAACCGAATCATCGGTCTCACCGCCCGCAATCACCTGCGCATCATCGGAGCGTTGCGCTTCCTGTATATATCCAGCGAGTTTTTGGAATGCCGCTCGATCTATGACAGCGCCCATGAAATTCCGAAAATCGGAAACGTCGCCGATGGAGAGCGAATTTGTAGTCTCGATAAGCTTATCTTTGATCCTCTTCCATAAACTGTCCGGAATGTAAACGCGAGAGGCAGCACTGCACTTTTGTCCTTGATACTCGAAACCGCCGCGAATGATCGCCGTGATCAACGCGTCCGGCTCGGCACTTGCGTGGGCCAGGATGAAGTCTTTGCCGCCGGTTTCTCCGACAAGCCGTGGATAGGTCTTGTACTTCGAAATGTTCTCGCCAACGGTACGCCACATTTTCTGGAAAACGGCGGTCGATCCGGTGAAATGAATTCCGGCGAGGTCGGAATGGTTTAGGAGAACTTCGCTGATCACGCCTGCGTCACCCGGCACAAAGTTGATGACGCCCGGCGGCAGTCCAGCCGCTTCGAATAACTTAAAGATGTAGTAGTTGCTGTATATGGTCGAACTGGCCGGCTTCCAGACAACACTATTCCCCATGAGCGCGGGCGCCGATGAAAGATTTGTTCCGATGGACGTAAAGTTGAACGGCGTGACCGTGTAGATGAAGCCTTCGAGCGGTCGGTAGTCGAGGCGATTCCACATACCGGGCGAGTTGACCGGTTGGCTGTCGTAGATCTGCTCCGCAAAGTGAACGTTGAATCGTAGAAAGTCGATGGATTCGCAAACGGCGTCGATCTCCGATTGGTGGGCGGTCTTGCTCTGATTGAGCATCGTCGCCGCGTTCGTCGTCTCATGCCACGTTGCTGCCATCATTTCCGCTACGCGAAGAAAGACGGAGGCGCGATCTTCGAAATTCCATGACGCCCATTCACGCCGAGCTTCCGCGGCAGCTTTGATTGCTTGTTCGACTTCCTTGGCGCCCGCTTTATGCCAGGTTGCAACTACATGTGCGTGGCGGTGCGGCATCACTTGTGTCCCGGTATTGCCTGTCCGAATCTCTTTTCCGCCGATAATGATGGGAATCTCAATCTTCTCAGCCGCCATCGCTGCCAGCTTGTTCTTCAAAGCCTGCCGCTCCGACGTACCGGGCGCATACGAGCGGATAGGTTCATTGATGGGAATCGGAACTCGATAACTCATGACTCGACCTCCTCATTCCAGTTTAACGAAGGAGCACCGCGAAGCGGTGCCAGGAACTTAGCCAGGGGTACGCGTTTTTGCGTACCCCTGGAAACGGGGACGGAGCATCCGACCCCGACCGGGATGCAAGGAATGCGCGACCACCCCTTCGCGGTACAACGACCTCCGGTATAATTGGCGCCATTAGATGGGGAGATCCGCTGTCTCGCTGTTAATCCTATTGGGTTTGATATCGGCTGACTTGTGTGGGCAAAACACAGCCGAATTGCGTGGAACTGTGGTCGATCAAACCGGTGCCGTGCTGCCGGGCGTGTCCATGACGCTCACGCAAAAAAACAGCAATCAAGAGCGACGGCAGTTTACGGACTCCAGTGGCAGCTATGTGTTCGCTTCCCTTGGAAACGGCGACTATTCGCTCAGAGCCGAGTTTTCGGGTTTCAAATCACAGGTCCGCGATGGCATCACTCTTCAAGTGGGTCAACGAAGTCAGGTTGACCTTTCATTGGAAGTCGGCGCAATCGACGAGAAGGTCACGGTTACTGAAGATCTTTCGTTGATGCGGACCACCAACGCTGAGATCAGCGAAGTGATCAGCAACCAACGTCTGGCAGACCTGCCGTTGAACGGCCGCCAATTCGTTCAATTGACCTTACTGAGTGACAACGTGTACCTCACGCCTGTAGGGACTCGTGGCGCCGCGCTTGCACAAACCGGCAGGCAGGTCGTGATTGCCGGTCAGCGTGTGGGTCACAACTTGTACACGCTGGATGGAGTTTCCATAACCGATCAATACCTGAATAATCTCGTCATATCTCCATCGATCGAGGCCTTGCAGGAATTCAAAATTCAAAAGTCGATCTATTCCGCCGAATTCGGCGGCAAGTCTTCCGCGAATGTGAATGCAGTCACGAAGTCCGGCGGAAACGCGTACCACGGAACAGTGCTGGAATTCCTGAGGAATGACGTCTTCGACGCTCGGAACTATTTCGATCCTGCAGGGCAACGAAAGCCTCCTCTCCGGCTGAATCAGTACGGCGCCTCCATTGGCGGGCCACTGGTGCGCGATCGCGCGTTTTTCTTTGCGAACTATGAAGGGTCGAAGGAGCATCGTGGGTTGACGCGAACGTTCTCTCTACCTTCGTTGAAAGTTCGCTCAGGCGATTTCTCCGGAATGGCGCTGATTTACGATCCGCTGAGAACGGATGCCTCCGGTCGCCGGCTTCCCTTTGCCGATAATAAAATCCCGAGCGAGCGGCTCAACCCTGTTGCGCTCGCGTTTCTCGCGAAGGTTCCGATCCCCACTTCTCCTGGGGAAGTTCAGAACTTTGTGACGTCGCCGTCTATCAAGAACGATAGCGACCAGGCTACTTTGCGGCTGGACTACACCCCGTCGCCGCGAAACGCCGTGTTCCTGCGCTTGACGGGCGCGAACATGGTGACATTCCAGCCTTATGGGAACAGCAATTTGAATGAAACGCTGGTACCGGGATTTGGATATCAGATCGTGACTCGAAGCCGGAATCTCGCACTCAGCCACACGCACGTATTTGCACCAAGCCTCGTGAATGAATTTCGGGCGGGATTTCTGCGCGTGACGGGCGGGCAGGAAGGTGAGAATCGTGGCGTCGATTTCGGAAATATCTCGGGACTGCAGGGAGTCACGCGTGATCCGAAGAAAATGGGATATCCGGCGATCAATTTCGCCGACGCGTACAGTTCGATGGGCGATCCCGCAACGCTAACGCTCCGGCGAAACAACAGCTTCGATTTTTTCGACAACCTCTCGTGGACGGCCGGCGCCCATAGCATGAAGTTCGGGGCCTATATCTACCGGCTGCGATTCAATCCCACCAGCTCCCCAAATGCACGTGGCACACTCAATTTCACTCCGCGCTTTACTTCCTCTGCCCCCGGTTCGGCAGACGGCAGCGCGTTCGCCGATTTTTTGTTGGGCTATCCCTCTAGCGCTCAAGTGGGCGTTGGACGCGGCGAGATGGACGGTCGCGCTCTGTGGACGCACTTTTATGCGCAAGACGACTGGCGCGCTTCCTCGAGATTGACACTCAATCTCGGTGTTCGCTACGAAATCAACGGACAGATGGTGGAGACGGGAAACCGCTTATCCAATCCGGAGGTGGGCCGCTTCGTTATCGCAAGTGACGATAAGGGAAATATTCATCCGGATGCGAATGCGTTGCTACCTGTCATCCCTGTGCCATACCTCACATCAAAGGATGCCGGCTACGATCGATCCTTGCAGAAACCCAACTACAGTCGCATCGCTCCGCGAATAGGTCTGGCGTGGACGCCAGACAAGTCCAGCCGGTATGTCGTGCGCGCCGGGTTTGGACTTTTTTTCAATCAGGCGGCCTACAGTATCAATGAGAACCTGGCGTTGAATCTTCCCTTCTACTTCAACAAGTCCATCACGGTTCCTAATGACCAGCCCACTCCGATTTACTCGACGACAGATATCTTGTTGGCCCCAAACACCGGCTCCATCGGGGGGTCCGGCTTAATGTACAGGTATCGGTCCGAATACGCAGAATCGTGGACGCTGAGTATCCAACGCTCTATCACCGACAACTGGGCGATGACAGCAACCTATTTAGGTTCGCGAGTCGTGGGCGCAGACAACAGCACGTACCTGAATATTCCACAGCCAGGGCCAGGTCCAATCGACGCGAGACGGCCGAACCCGGCATTGAGCGCGATCCGCGCCATTCGCTGGGACGGCTGGTCCGAATACGATTCAATGACGCTCAAGTTGGAAAAGCGATTTTCGTCGCGGGTCGGATTTGATGCGAACTACACCTGGTCAAAGGCGATGGACGATGCTTCTGATGTAGGGCCGACGTTCCATGAATTCAATATTCCGCAGGACGTAGGGAAAATCGGCTCGGAAAAGGGTTTATCCAGCTTCCATCATGCGCATCGGTTCGTCTTCACCGCGACGTATGACCTGCCGATGGGCTGGACCGTTAACAGTATCGGCACTTTCCAGACCGGCGCGCCCATCACCATCAATCTTCCAAACGACAACGCCAATGTAGGCCCTGGTCCGGCGCAACGTCCCGACCTTCTGCGGAATCCCAACTTAAAGAGAGGTCGAACGGCCGAGCAGTGGTTCGATACCGCAGCCTTTGTCATGCCCGCGCCATTCACGTTTGGCAACGCCGGCCGGAATATCGTTTATGAGGATGGAGAAACAAACGTGGATCTGTCGGTCACAAAACAGTTCAAGCTGCGAGATAGGGCTGCTTTGGAGTTCCGGACAGAAGTATTCAACGTTTTCAATTTTCTCAATTTTGTCGGCGCTCCTGGTCGTATCGCCTTCACGCCGAATTTCGGAAGGCTCTTTAATGCCGGTCCTTCCAGACAAGTGCAGTTCGGTCTGAAGTTGATGTTTTGAGAAGTTATTTCTTCACGAATTTTTGAACTGTGGCGTTCACGCTGTCTGCGACGTAAATCTCACCCTTCGGACTGACAGCCAGAACATGCGCCTCACCAAACTCGCCGGGACCTTTGCCGGGCTTCCCCATAGCCGCTAGGACCTTTCCCTCGAGATCCATTTTCAGCAGTTGACCCGCAAAACCATTCACCATGTAAACATTCTCCCGACCGATATCGATGCTGCAGGGCAGGCCGGCATACTTGAGTTCTTTAATGAATTTCCCATCCTTGTCGAAGATTTGAATTCGCTGGTTCTCCCGGTCCGTCACCCAGAGCTGGCCTTTGCCATCGAAAGCCAGTCCGTGGGCGACATCGAATTTGCCCGGCTCCTTGCCTTTTCCGCCCCAGGATTTGATGAATTTTCCATTCTTGTCGAACTTCAAGACACGTGGGTTACCGTTCGCGCCGGGAGTGTGGCCTTGAGCAACAAAGATGTCCCCATTCTCGGCAATGGCGATATCGTTCGGCTCATACAAAAATTGCGTCGATTCATTCCATTCACCGCGCTGGCCTTTGGTGCCCAACGTCATCAAAACTTTTCCTTGCGGGTCTAGTTTCATGACCGTGTGTGCCCCAACATCAGTCGCCCATATGTTTCCGTCCTTATCAATACGCAAACCATGTGACCGCGTAAAGAGACCATCGCCAAAGGATCGGATGAACTTTCCGTTATTGTCGAACTCGTATAGAGACGGATTGCCCCGCGTCAGAACGAACAGGTGGCCTTTCGAATCAAATGCAACGGCCGCAGCAGCGCCGGCCAACGTTGTGTCCGCGGGAAGAGAAAATGGCTCCGGGGCCACGACGTAGTCCAGTTCAGGCGCGTTCTGCGGAACCAGCAATGCCGGATCGGATGGGCGCTGCGCGACGGCAAAAGTACACGTCAGCGCGATTAGAAAAACCAAGGCAATAAGTCTCATCACTCCGCTCATAAATCTCCTCGCTTGATTTTGCCGGAAGTTTACTCGTGCGATATATTCTCCGCACTAAAAAAAGGAGTTTCAGAATGGAAGCAGTGAATCGTCGCGAATTCTTGGCCACGGCGGCTGCGATACCTGCATTGATGCAATCAAATCCTGCAGCGCAAAGCAATCGCATCGGAACGACATCCATGTTTGTCTGCATGCACGAAGCAAGTTCTGCCCGTTACGATTTCAAGACTGCGATGGAGGGCTACGCGAAAGCTGGAATTCGCGGCGTCGAGCCCGACCTCACGAAGGTCCGCGAGTTCACAATGAAGGAATCACCGGCCGCGGCTCGACGATTACTCGACGATCTCGGTTTGAAAGCAGTGTCGTCCAGCAATCAGTTGGGTCTGATGGAGCCAAGTGATCAGCGCGCCGCGAACCTCGAACAACTGAAGTGGAAGGTAGAGCTGGCACAGGCCATCGGAGCTGATCGTCTAGTCACGCCATCCGCTGGAACCGGAAATTATAAAGAAGACGACTACAAGAAAGGTATCGACAACATGCGCGAAGCCGCCGAAATCGCAAAGCCGTACGGCGTCACGCTCATGCTGGAGTTCGCGAGGACTTCACGATTTGCAGCATCGCTTCCGACCGCGTTGAAACTGGTTCGCGACCTGAGCCACCCCAACTACCGCGTCATGATGGACACATACCATTTCTGGGGAGGCATCAGTAAGTTTGAAGATCTGGAGTTGCTGCGTGATGGTGAGCTTCACCATCTTCACTTTGAAGATGTTCCTGCAGAGCCCATTCGCGAACTTCAAGGACAACCAGACCGGAGATTTCCAGGGGAAGGCATCGTGCCCCTTCGACGGATAGTGGAAGTGCTGAAGCGGAAAAAATATATAGGTCCGGCTTCACTCGAGCTGTTTCAAGCTGCTACTCCTGCACTGCAGGATGTCGATCCGTACCAGATGGCCATGAAAGCGAAAGCCGCCATCGAGCCATTGATCGCATAAACTACAGAGGCGCGGAGACACAGAAAAGGCCGCCCTCAGGCTCCTGAGGGCGGCCTTTTCTGTGTCTCCGTGCCTCTACGGTTTTACCTCGCTAGCGGATTGGGCCTCACTTGGAAGTGCACGACTTTCCCTTTCGTGCCCTTACCACCTTCGATGTGCCAGACAAAGTGTGTACCGTAATTGGCATAGAGGCCGCGGTCCTTCCAGGTTCCGTTCGGATTATCGATTCGCCCGTCCATACCACGAGCGTAGAACCCAAGCGGGTAGGGCACACGGAACTTGATCCACTCTCTCGTTTGCGTGTTGAGCGCGAGCAGAGAGTCGGAGTTCGATCCTGTAGCGAAAGGCGTATCTTTACCGAGTCCAATAATGTTCTGCTGATCCACCCAGTTGTAGTAGTGGAAGTCGGCCGGAATGGTCGTCCCTTTCAACTTCGGACCATCGGTTTCATACAGCGTCCAGCCTTCCCTGCACTGGCTGCCGTCTGTCTTCGCCGGTCCGTTCAGG
>DATFXZ010000334.1:0-6332 GCA_035315305.1 Terriglobia bacterium
GCACATCAATGATCGCAACGGCTGCAAGCCATAACAGGAGGCTGGGCACCAGAAAAACGTTTGTCCAAAACATGCCGCCGACAGAGTCCGACAAGGCAGCCACCGAAAGCGCGATTCCAAAGACTCCAACCGCAAGACCAGTGATTGAAACCCAAGCGGGATACGCATGCCGCGCTCCCCACACAAGAATCAGCGCCGTCATACTGTAAAGGCCGTTGGCCACGTACCCGCTGAGCATGACGGCGACGCGATGCAACGCGAGAAACACGTCCGGAGCAGCGTTCGGCAGCACACCGATTTCAATGGCCTGCGCCGCAAGATCTGGACCAAGCGCGGCGACTGTCAAGTACACCGCAAAATGCGATTTACGCTGATGGGCCGCGGCAAATACGAAATAGAAATACAAAATGGCGAGTGCGGCAACAGTCCAGGCGAACCAACCAAAGGTCCATAAGACGCGGTGATTCATCAAGAATGCCAGCCGATCTTTAAGCTCGGGTGTCGTTTCGAGGCCGTGTCGAAGCACGAATGCCATGCTGAGTCCGGCAACGAAATGGGCGCAAAACGCAATCGCGGCTGCTCGGCGAAGCGGCGTCAAGACGCTGCCTCTACAACGAGCCGGAAACCTCGTTTATCGCATTCGCGTCGCAATTGCGCCTCGCTCAGCCAACCTGAAGGGGAAATCAAACCCGCATACTGAACACCAGACGACAGCGCTGCGGCCATCACACAGGCCGGCATCACTGCGATCCGTTCCCCATGCGAATCTGCAACGATGCAAGCTCTTCGTACAGCCGCCGCTTTTACTTCCACTCCGATAGCTCCCCAATCATGTCCTATCCAGCTCAGCAGCCCGGCCGCACGCTGCAATAAGGGACTCGATGAAACCCAGCTCCGTCGCGTTCGCTGCAGCAGCGACAGGCATCCATTTAAAATTCTCAATTCCGAACCGACACGAAACTCCACTGTTCGCGCATCAAACAGCTGTGGAAAGATCTCGTGATCCGGAACATCGACAAGATAACCTCGACGCTTGCCGACTGGTGGCGGAAAATCAAACTCGCGCGGTTCCGACCAACCGACAACGTGCTGGGATTTTCCGTCGCGGCAGATGATGAACTGCTGCCCCACCGAATGCATCAGCGAGGCGATGGTTGCGGTATGCCGCGCCCCACGATTGCCGGGAGCCATTTGGATGTGAATGGAGTCAATGCCGGTCATTCCGTCAGATGCGATTCCTGCGAGCAAGCCGGAAAGGGCAGATACTGTCGACCAGCCCGTACAAACACTGGTGTCAGTTTTGTGATCAGACGCTAGAGACCGGATTTTATTGACGAAAGCGCGGTCATCAGCCAAGTCAATGTAGTGAATGCCCCGATTCAGGCAAAGTTCAGCGAGATTTGTCGGGAAATTCTGATATGGTCCTGCCGCGCATATCGCGATCTTGACGCCGGTCAGAGCCCGTTCCAATGAATCAGGATCCCGCAAATCTGCAACAACTGTTTCGAAGCGAGATGAACGAAAGGCCTGCCGGCTGGCAACAACCAACTCGCTGTTGGTATTGCGGAGCAGGTCATCAATTAGAAGCCGGCCGAAGTAGCCCCTGCCGCCAATGACTAGGATCTTGTTCATCGTTACTAAATCCGAAATTTCGAAGTTTCTCTCAAATTGGCTTCACTATTGCCAGTTTTCCTCATGCTATGCGTCACAACGCACGATAACCGCGATGAAACGGAATGCCAAAACCGCTCTGTTGACGTTGAGTTCCCTCATTGTTGCCGGTGGGGTGCTCCTCGCTCAACAGATAGGCGACGTTCCTGCCATTACGACACACATGTCCGAAGCCGACATCGAGAGCGGACGGGTTTCCTTTCAAGACGTCGTAAGGCACGGCGAAAAGCTCTTTAATGCGGTCTTCAATCGCCTGGACGGGCAAGGACGCCCTGGCACGACAGCCGATGGACAGCCGCGTCCGCCTGGACAACCTGGGATGTTGCGAACGACTGGTCCGGATGCCCATTCCTGCGCATCCTGTCACAATCGACCACGTGCGGGAGGTGGCGGCGATTTCGCAAGCAATGTCTTCGTAAGCGTCGAGTCAACCAATCCGTCAAGAGAATCGATCAATCCCGAAGTCGTGAATGAACGTATGACGGTAAGCCTCTTCGGCTCCGGCCCGATCGAGGCGCTCGCGCTCGAGATGACGCGTGAATTGCAGGCCATTCGAATTGCCGCCATCAATCAGGCTTTTCTGTCGGCGCGAAATGTGCCTGCACATCTCGTAGCGAAAGGCATCGACTTCGGAGACATCGTTGCACACCAGGACGGTACGGTCGATGCGACTGGAGTTCGGGGCGTCAGTCCAGACCTTGTCATCCGGCCATTCCATCAAAACGGTGCAGCGGTTTCTCTTCGTCAGTTCACAAATGAGGGGATGAACCAGCACATGGGAATTCAGTCGCAGGAATTGTTCGGTATCGATACAGATCCCGACGGCGATGGCGTCACGAACGAGCTCACAGTTGGTGACATGACTGCGATTTCCCTCTTCCAGGCACAACTCGGGACCCCAGGTCGGTTTCTTCCCACTGATCCTGTGAAACGGCGAGCGGCTGACGATGGCGAGAGACTGTTCAATTCGACCGGCTGCGCAACTTGCCACGTACCGGCCATGAAACTCCAGCGGCCCGTGTTCACCGAAGCGAACCCGTTTAATCCGGAATGGAAAATACCGTTCGCAGTTTCAAAGCCGGTCGGTTTCGACATGACCAAGAATGGCGAGTTGCCGCGCCTGGAACCGACGCCTGACGGCGGGGCCATCGTACGCGCGTATACAGATTTGAAGCGCCACAGTCTGTGTGACGCTGCCGATAGTTTCTTTTGCAACGAAAAAGTCGCTCAACCCGGAATCCCAACTTCGACATTCTTGACGCGGAAGCTCTGGGACATCGGCAGTTCCGCTGCCTTCGGACACCGTGGTGATCTCTCTACGATCACCGAAGCCATCGAACACCATGCCGGCGAGGGACGTCCGTCCCTGACGAACTATTTGAAGTTGTCACCGTACGAACGCGCTGAAATTGTCGAGTTTCTCAAAACCCTCCAGATCCTGCCGCGTGATTGACGCGGTGTGTCACGGCGTCGTCACCAAGGGGCCACCTACAATAGAACTAATGGGCCGGATATTCTTAGGTCAGACAGAAATGATGCGCTATACTACGCCCGCTTGCGTCTGTTTTCCGATTTTCGAAGCACCTTTGGTTGCCTCACCAGACGTTTTGGGATGGCCTAACACCAAAAACAGAAGTCGTGACGTGGCTGGGCCATAGGGCTGTTGCCCATGGCTGATTAGAGCGGGATCGGCGCGCATGGATGTGCGGCGTCCAAGTCCGCTGGCATCCGCGGAGTGTCAGCGAACCCTAAATTGGAACGTCCGATGCAAAGGAGCCCGGCATGGAGGAAAAGATGGGCGCAAACACAGCTCAACGCAAGACGCAAAGAAACTTTCTCGACATCTCGAGCGCGGCATTCGAAGCCGGCTACTCGCCTCGCCATTTCCGCAGAATCATTGAGGAAGATCGCATTCCGGTACTCCAGATCGGGCGGAAGTTCTTCATCCTGTCGCGGGATCTCGAAGCGTGGAAATCGACCAAGGGCGAAGTTCGATTTCAGCAGACGCTCCAACAACTTGATGGATGGATTAAACGGGGCGCTAAGAATTCGGTTGAACCGATCGATGATTTTCAGGATGAGGACTAATCGAGATGACCTTACTTGAAGACATCTTCGTGAGCGTGGCCGTCCTGGTGATTTCGGGTGCGTCCGCCCTTGCACTCGGTCACCTCTTTCTCAGCGTCGTCGTGAAAGATCGCCGCTCTTCTTAAGAATCGTTTTTGTCCCTCAACACCGTCCCTGACGTAGTCCCCTCCCCCGTAACAAGCAGCCCCGGGTGAAAGCCCGGGGCGTAGGGGTTCCCGATGAAAACTGAACCACCAGCATAGGGAACACCGCTGCGTTACAATTTCAAAATGCGCTTGCCGATACTAATCGTTTCGTTGATGTTAGCCCTGATTCCGGGTTCAAGCCTCGCACAAACACGAACACTCACGTTTGCCGACTACGGGCGCGCCGAGAAATTTATGGGCTATAACACCAACCCGCTCGTCTTGCATGCGGGAGTGCGTGCGACATGGCTTCCGGACGATCGCTTTTGGTACCGCCTTACAACCGACAACGGGAACGAGTTCATTCTTATTGATCCGGTAGGAGGCGCTCGCAATCCGGCTTTCGATCAAGCAAAAGTTGCCCAGGCGCTTTCGTCGGCTTCCGGCACGAAGTACGAACCGTTCCGGCTTCCCTTCACCAGCTTCAGCTTCGAAGACAATGGCCAGAGCATCAGCTTCAATGCCGGCAATCGACAGTGGACCTGCGATGTGCACGGAGCAAAATGCGCAACAGCGAATCGCGCTTCGCAACCACCAAACAGCGTGCTTTCCCCGGACGGTAAACGAGCCGCATTCATCCGTGATTTCAATTTATGGGTGCGCGATATGACGACGGGCAAAGACACGCAATTGACCGAGGACGGCGTGAAGGATTTCGGCTATGCCACGGACAATGCGGGCTGGACACGAAGCGACAAGGCGGTCCTCCTCTGGTCGCCCGACTCGAAAAAGATTGCGACATTTCAGCATGACGGCCGCGGCGTCGGCGAGATGTATCTGGTGCATACAGCGGTTGGTCATCCAAATCTCGAGGCGTGGAAGTACCCTCTGCCCGGCGATGCAAAGATTTTCGAAATCCAGCGCGTCATTATCGACGTCGATGCCGCGCGAGTACTTCCGTTGCAAATGCCGCCGGATCCGCATCGTTCGTCCCTGTGCGACGATGTCGAATGTGAAGGCCCGTTCGCCGACGTGGAATGGAGCGCCGACGCGAGGCAACTGGCCTTCGTTTCGTCTTCCCGGGACCACAAGCGAGCGACATTACGAGTGGCCGACGCCGCCACGGGCAAGGTTCGCGACGTCATCGAGGAAACGGTAGATACCTATTTCGAAGGTGGAGATAATCGGCCAAATTGGCGATTCCTTCCCGCATCCAAGGAAGTTATCTGGTTTTCCGAGCGCAACAACTGGGGCAATCTTTATCTCTACGATCTTGAAACGGGCAAGCTGAAAAACCCAATCACTAGCGGTGAGGGCAATGTCTTGCAGACGCTACGTGTGGATGAAAAGAACCGCGTCGTCTATTTTCTCGGTGTCGGGAAAGAGAAAGGCCGGGATCCGTATTTCGTTCATCTTTACCGAGCCGGCCTGGATGGAAAGAACCTGACGCTGCTCACGCCGGAAGATTCAACGCACGATGTGTCGTTATCGCCGTCAGGCCGATTCTTCGTGGACAGTTATTCGAAGCCGGATGTTCCGCCGGTCGCCGTTTTGCGAGACACGAATGGACAACTGATCCGCACGCTCGAAAAAGCCGATGTGTCGCGCCTGATTGCTACGGGCTGGAAGCCGGTCACACCGATAACTGTCAAGGCGCGTGACGGTATGACGGACCTTTATGGGCTTCTCTATAAGCCGACGAATTTCGACCCGGCGAAGAAATATCCGATCGTGAACCACATCTATCCTGGGCCGCAGACCGGCAGCGTCGGCAGCCGGAACTTCTCCTCGGCGCGAAGCGACTCCCAAGCACTGGCGGAACTCGGTTTCATTGTGGTTGAGATCGACGGCATGGGTACGCCAGGACGCTCGAAGAAATTTCACGATGCGTATTTCGGCAATATGGGTGACAACACGCTGCCGGACCAGGTCGCCGGCATGAAAGAACTCGCACAACGTTTCCCCTGGATCGATATTGATCGCGTTGGAATTTGGGGACACTCAGGCGGCGGCTATGCCGCAGCAGCAGCAATGTTCCGGTATCCCGAGTTCTTCAAAGTGGGAATCTCGGAAGCCGGCAATCACGACAACCGCAGTTACGAAGATGATTGGGCCGAAAAATGGCAGGGTCTGCTCGACGGGAACAATTATGATAACCAGGCGAATCAACTCGTGGCGAGAAATCTGAAGGGAAAACTATTGATCGCGCACGGAACAACGGATTCGAACGTCCCGCCCGATAACACACTTCTTGTCGTCAATGAGCTCATCAGAGCAAACAAAGACTTCGACCTTTTGCTGTTTCCGAACCGCGGCCACGGTTTCGCTAATGATCCATATATGATCCGTCGCCGCTGGGATTATTTCGTGCGGAACCTGCTCGGGGCTGAACCACCTAAGGACTATGAACTCCGGTCGTCGCGTTAATTCCTAGCCGACGTAGTCATA
>DATFXZ010000335.1:0-3898 GCA_035315305.1 Terriglobia bacterium
CAATGGCCGGACCACCGGGCGAAGCCCGCCTCGGTATTCCCTACGGCGCCGCTACGCCGGAGGAGGGCCGCCAACACGTTCGCGAGTTGCACGCCCGTGGTGTGCATTTCGTCAAGTTCTGGGTTGATGATCGTGAAGCCACCGTACCGAAGCTCAAGCCGGAGGTATATCGCGCGATTATCGACGAGGCGCACAAAAACGGAATGGAAACCCTGGCGCACCTCAGTCGCACATCTGCGCTCGCGGATGCAAAAGATCTCCTTAAATCCGGCGTGGATGGATTCGTCCACACGGTTCGTGATCGTGACGTCGACGATGAGTACATTGCTTTGGTGAAAGCGCACCCGAAAGTTTGGACCGGCCCGAACATTCCGTCCCCCGGAGAAACAGAGGAAGAAATCAGCGCTCTCGCCGAGACGCTGCCTGCGTCAACCATTGCGGCCATGCGTCGCCAACTCGAGACCAGGAAGGCGGCCGGCAACCCGCCGAATTCGCTCTTTGAGCTTCACTGCCGCAACGTGAAGAAAATCCACGACGCCGGTATGATCATCGGACTCGGAACCGATGGCACCGGCGATGGCTTCGGCGCTCACCAGCAGATCGCTTACTACGTGCGGTGCGGATTCACGACGGCCGAGGCAATTCAGGCGGCAACGTCCGTAAACGCGAGGATCCTCGGACTGAATCGGATGGGCACGGTAGCATCAGGCAAAGAAGCCGATTTCATCGTGCTGGATGCCAATCCCCTCGACAATATCGCCAACACGCACAAAATCCATAAGGTGTACCTTAGAGGCGCGGAGGTCGATCGCGCAGCGCTAAGGGCTAAGTTTTCGGAGGGTACCGAGTGATCTCAGACTCTAGTTCGCAACCGTTGACTCGCCGGCAGGCATTAAAAATATTGGGGTTCGGCGCAGTAGCCGCTGCACTTCCCAAACGTTTGTCCGCGGAGGCGCCGAAATTCCCACAGGGCGCCATCATCAGGACGATCCTAAAAGACTACGCGCCCGAGGAGTTGGCCGGTGGCGCCACGCTGTTCCATGAGCACATGCAATTGGCGCCGGATTTCAATGCGAAATTTGCAGCGGCCACAGCGGCTGCGCGCGCCGCGAATGGCTTGCCGCCAGCGCCTCCTCGTGGCGGCGGCCCTGCGCCGGCTGGACCGGATATCATGCATGACGTTGCTCTCATGTCTGCTGAACTCGCCAAAGCCAAAACCGAAGGCGGCATCGCGTGCATTGTCGACGCCGGACATGCAGATATGGGACGCGACATCAACTTTCTTCGTGAAGTCTCGATGAAGTCCGGCATCCCAATCGTGGCAGGCGGCGGATTTTACTCGCAGCCGTTTTATCCGACAGAGATCTCCATGATGAGCGAAGAACAGATCATCAAGGCGCTCATCAAGCAAGCGGACGACGATGTTCTCGGCGCGTTCGGCGAAATTGGCTCGTGGGACGAAATTACGGCAAATGAACGCAAAGTATTCCGCGCCGTCGGCAAAGCACACGTTGCGACAAACATCCCGATCTTCACGCACACGGGAATTCCCGGTAAGTCGGCGCTCGAACAGCTCGATATCCTCGAGGACGCCGGTGTACGGCCGGAGCACGTCGTTATCGGACACCTGGGAAATCTTGTAGACGCGAACGTCTATGTGCACAAAGCGATCTGCAGACGTGGCGCATTTGTCGGTTTCGACCGTCAGGGCGGAAATAACGACGGCCAGCATGTACCCATGGTTATGTCGCTCATCGACGCCGGTTTTGCCGATCATCTGATGTTCTCGGCCGACGCGTCCAGCGGCTACGCGAAGACGTTGACGGTCTTCGTGCCTAAGCTGAAAGCAGCCGGCGCGACCGAGGAGGTGCTCCACGGCATCATGGTGGACAATCCGCGCCGGTTTCTCGCGTTCGTTCCAAAAAGGCCTCGGAAAAAATCGTAATGTGCAGTGTCTGTGTTTTTGTCCGACGTGGGCCGCCATCGTTCTGGCGTCTCCGTCGATCATTGATTTATCCTCATCACGCTATGCCGAATCTCAACAGGATTATCCAATTGTCTGCGGTTCTGTTCGTCTCAGTGATTGCGGCGGCGACCGCTTCGGTTCAGGATCCTGCAGGCCGCACGATATTCATGTCCCGCTGCGCCGGCTGCCATGGAACAGATGGAAACGGCGGTGAGCTTGGGCCAGCCATTACAACACGCGTGCCGTTGCGCAGCGATCAGGATTTAACGGCTGTCATCCACGACGGAATTCCCGCCGCAGGCATGCCGGCATTCCCGAGCTTGGCCGTGTCCGACTCTGCCGATCTCGTCCGGTTTCTGCGAACGCTAAAGCCACGGAACGGATCGCCGCCGGAGCGATTTTCCGCGACGATCGATGGGCGGCCATTCACAGGGATAGCGCTTAACCAAACACAGTCCGACCTGCAGTTGCTCAGCGAAGACGGGAAGATCCGCTTACTGCGAAAAACAGACGGTGGCTATCGCGCGGTTACATCGCAGACCGATTGGCCGAGCTACAACGGTACGAATACGGGCAGCCGCTACAGCGCTCTTACTCAAATCGACAGAAACAATGTTGGCCGGCTCGCGGCAAAGTGGATTTTCAGTCTCCCCAATACACCGCGTCTGCAAGTAACACCAGTCGTGGTCGACGGCGTCATGTACGTCACGAGTGCCAACGAATGCTATGCGCTCGACGCGGGCAGCGGTCGCGAAATCTGGCATTACCAACGGCCGCGAACCAAGGGGCTGATCGGCAATGCTGCTGGTGGAATCAATCGTGGTGTGGGCGTGGCGGGTGATCGCGTTTTCATGGTGACTGATCATGCGCACATCATCGCGCTCAACCGCCATACGGGCGCACTGCTATGGGATACCGAGATGGCGGACTGGCATCAAAACTACAATGCGACAGGTGCGCCGCTTCCGGTGGGCAACCTGGTAATTACCGGCACATCCGGCGGTGATGAAGGCGTGCGCGGGTTTGTGGGCGCGTTTGACCAGGCGACGGGAAAGGAGGTCTGGCGCTTCTGGACAGTGCCGACTCCCGGCGAACGGGGATCGGAAACATGGAAAGGCAAAGGTATCGCTCATCCTGGCGGAGCCACATGGATGACCGGAGTGTATGATCCGCAACTCGACATGCTCTACTGGCCTGTCGGCAATCCCGGGCCCGACCTTATCGGCGACGATCGTCTTGGTGACAATCTCTACACTGATTCGATCGTGGCGTTGGACGTCAAGACGGGAACGCTGAAGTGGCACTTCCAATTTACGCCGCACGACGTGTGGGATTACGACGCCGAGGAACCTATCGCACTCGTCGATACCACCTGGAACGGACAGCCTGGGAAACTGATCGTGCAGGCGAATCGCAACGGCTTCTTTTACGTGCTCGACCGAACGAACGGCAAGTTTTTGTTTGGTACCCAATATGTGAAGAATGTGACGTGGGCAAGCGGCCTTACTCCGGATGGCCGTCCCATCAAGGTTCCAGATATGGAACCAACGCCCGATGGGAAGCGCGTGTGCCCTTCGCTTGATGGGGCGTCGAACTGGTACTCGACCTCGTTCAACCCGGGCACGGGTTTGTACTACGTGCAAACGAACGACAAGTGCGGCATTTTTACGAAAGTGCCGGTGGAGTGGGAGGCCGGCAAAGGATTCATGGGCGGATCATTCCGCCAGGCGCCTGATGAGCCGGCGCAGCGGATCCTTCGTGCAATCGATATTCGTACGGGTAAGCCTGCCTGGGAACTCCCTCAATTCGGCAACGTCAACTCATGGGGTGGAGTTCTGTCTACTGCCGGCGGCGTCGTCATCTTCGGTGAAGACAGCGGCGCAATCATGGCTGCCGATGCTGCGACTGGAAAGCCGTTGTGGAGTTTCCAGA
>DATFXZ010000336.1:0-2878 GCA_035315305.1 Terriglobia bacterium
GTGCTGAACAACTCAGAGAAAAAACGGGAGGTAACGTTAATGAAGAAACTACTCACAGTGACGGCGATTTGCGTCGCAGTGATGCTGGCGGTTGTGCCTCTAGCATCTGGTCAGGGTCCGGAACAAAAGGGTCCCCCGCCGGGCGGTCCACCAGCAGGTGGTCCACCTCCGGGCGGTCCGCCGGCTGGCGGTCCGCCGGCAGGTGGTGCGCAGGCAGAGAGGGTCTTCATGGGCCAACTCGTCAAGGTTGACGCGCAAGCAAAATGGATCACAGTGAAGGGTCCCGGCGATAAGGAAATGCAGTTCGATTACACCGATGCTACGCAAGTCGTCGGAGAAAAGAACGTACAGGGACTCGCGGGCAAAACCGGGGCAGACCTCAGGGTGACCTACCGAGACGCCGGAGGGAAGCTAACAGCGACAAGGATTGAAACGATCGAAAGAGGCGAAAAAGGCAAAGAAAAGTGAGTATCTCCTCTCTCTGAAGCGTGGTGGCCGCAGCAGTAACGAATGCGGCGAAGCCACCATATCCCACGCCGGCGGGTGATCGAAGACCCGCCGGCTCTTTTTATTCCCCTCCTCACGAGGAGGGGACTCGGCTCCGCAGTTTACTTTCGTAATCAATTCTGGACATAATCTGCCCGCAAAAATGAAAACACTAAATCTCTTGCTGGGCCTCGCGCTCGCGGCGAGCGCAACAACGCAAAACCAGGTGCAGAAGGATGCCGCCACCGTCATCGAAGCCGCGACGAAGACGATGGGCACAGCGACACTGCAATCGATCCGCTATGCAGGCAGCGGTACAAACAATTCGGTCGGGCAGGCGTTTACATCCGGCGGACCGTGGCCGCGCTTCAAGGTGACGAAGTATGTGGCGTTGGTGAACTACACGGTTCCGGCCGTGCGTCAGGAAATTATTCGCATCGACAACGAGTTCCCACCGCGGGGCGGCGGCGCAGGACCATTCAACCCCAGCACTGGGCAAGGCGGCATACGGCCGATTCCCGGCGACATCATCCAAAATCAAAATTTTGATGGCCGTAATGAAATCGGCTCGCTCAATATCTGGCTCACGCCACATGGATTCTTGAAGGCCGCGCTCGCAAATGGCCATGCCAGCATCTCAGGCACACGCGGAAAAAAGAAACTCGTGTCGTTTACTGCATTCAACAAGTACACAGTCACGGGAACCATCAACGAACAGAATCAAGTCGAGCATGTCGAGACTCGAATCGACGTCGGATTTACCGGCGATACTCTCCTCGAGGGCATTTATTCCGAGTATAAAGATTTCGGCGGCGTGAAATTCCCAATGCATGTCGTCCAGCAGCAAGGCGGGTATCCCGTTCTTGACATCGTGGTCACGGATGTCGAGCCGAACAGCTCTGCAGCCCTCGAGGTTCGTGGTAATCCCCAGCGCGGCGGCGCCGGTACCTCGCCCGTACCGGGCACCGGCACTACAATTCAGATCCAAACAGAGAAAATCGCCGATGGCCTCTGGTTTCTGAATTTTGGGGCCCCGCAGAGCCTTCTGGTCGAGTTCAAGGATTACGTGGTGATCATCGAAGCCCCGACCGGGGACGAGCGATCGATGGCAACGATCGCCGAATCGAAGCGAATGTTCCCCAATAAGCCGATCAAGTACGTGGTCAACACTCATCACCATTCGGATCATTCCGGCGGTATTCGCGCGTACGTGGCGGAAGGTATTCCGATCATCACGCACGAATCGCACAGGCGGTACTATGAACAGGAAATCTTCAAGAACCCGCATACGCTGAATCCCGACCGTCTGGCGCGCATGCCGCGCGCACCGGTTATCGAAGCAGTCAAAGACACACGCATCCTCACGGACGGGAACATGACGCTCGAACTGCATCTGGTGCGCGGAAACTTGCATAGCGAAGGGTTGCTGATGGCCTACTTGCCGAAGCAGAAACTTCTGATTCAGGCCGATACATTTACGCCTCGGCCCGGCGTTCCCCCGTTGCCTACTCCCAGTCCCTACACGACCAACATAGTCGACAATGTTGAACGACTTAAGTTGAATGTGGAGCAAGTCGCACATGTTCACGGCGGCATGGATTCATGGAAGGATGTGCTTAAGGCAGCCGGTCGTCAGCCGGCGAACTGAGGATCTCGGCATGAAGAGATGGATTGTGTTATTCATCGTTGGGATTGGCATTGCTCGGGCAGAAGCGACTGCGCATCACTCCATCGCAGGTGTGTATGACGGCAGCAAGAAGGTCACGATCGAAGGTGTAGTGACTGAGTTTCGCTTCGTCAACCCGCACCCCTTCGTCATGGTTGAAGTGAAGCAGGACGGCAGAACGGACGAGTGGAAGCTTGAGATGGACAACCGATCCGAGCTCGTTGACATCGGAATGACGGGCCAGACGCTCATGCGAGGCGATCGCGTCATCGTGACGGGAAGTCCGACTCGGTCACCGCAACCACGCGGCATGTATGTTCGGAAGCTGGATCGTCCTGCGGACGGATTTCAATATGAACAGGTGGGCAGCAGCCCGAGGATTACCCGACCTCGATGACTGTGACGATGAAGAAATTGTGGGAAGCGGACGGCGGGCGGAGCCCGCGCAAGCCCGATAGGGCGCAGCCATCAAGAAAAGTCGTCGCTTACACCGAAACCTGACTCATGAGCGACCACCCCGTCTGCGGCGCTAAGGTGGGCTTCGCCGAAATTTTCTTGATGCCGCAGACACCCCTCCTCACGAGGAGGGGAATCAACGGTTCTTCCCCGCAAATTCCCACATTAACGATTCGGCCGTTCTGGATCGTGAGCGCCGACCCGATAACTCCGCGCCCGTCCACGAATTTTCCATTCACGAGGACAAGATCGACATTCTTTGCAGCTTGT
>DATFXZ010000337.1:0-3035 GCA_035315305.1 Terriglobia bacterium
GGTCTGTCCATCACCTGAACCTGTTTGTGATCGGCATCCGCCGATCTCGGCCGAAAGCACGAGGCGTAATCTTTACTCCAGGAGCAGCCTGGCGGCGCTTGTACTCGTTAGTGTCGACCATACGAATGACGCGCCCAACCAGTTTTTCATCAAATCCCATGTCGATCATTTCGGAAAAGCTCCGATCGTCCTCAACATACGCTTTAAGAATCGGATCGAGGATGTCATAGGGTGGCAACGTGTCCGTGTCGAGTTGATTGGGCCGCAACTCTGCGGAGGGAGGCTTCTCGAGGATTTCGCGCGGGATCCGTTCACCGCCGCTTAGTCGATTGCAATACTCCGATAATCGATAGACTGTCGTCTTCATGACATCTTTCAGCACTGCGAATCCGCCCGCCATATCGCCATACAATGTGCAGTAACCGGCGCTGATCTCGCTCTTGTTTCCCGTACTTAATACGAGCCAGCCGAATTTGTTTGAAAGTGACATTAAATATGTGCCGCGAATCCTTGCTTGAAGATTTTCCTCAGTCACGTCGGGCTGGGCGCCTTTAAAACCAGGTTTCAATGCCTCAGTGAAGGAATTCAATACGTCTGCAATCGGAATGGTGATCAACTCGATGCCGAGATTCTTGCCGAGCCGCCGCGAATCTTCAATGCTGCCACGTGACGAAAAATCGGAAGGCATCAACACGCCGACAACATTTTCACTAGTCAAGGCGTCGACTGCGAGGCATGCAGTCAATGCGGAATCGATTCCGCCGCTCAGGCCAAGCACGACTTTTTTGAAACCATTCTTGATGACGTAGTCGCGCGTACCCAAGACGAGTGCTTTATAAATTTCCGCATCTTCGCTCAGCGGTTGAGGCCGCGCTATTGCCGGCAAAGCTTTCGGCTTTTTCACGCGAGAGGTCAGGGGGAAAACTTCTGGCCGATTGTTCGCGTTCAATTTCTGTTGCCTGCGACGCGGATCATGAAGACGTTTTCGAAAAACGGATTCGACGTCGAGATCGACAACGACCAGGTCCTCCTCAAATTGCTTTCCCCTCGCCACGAGATCGCCGTTTTCGTTGAATACCAGGCTGTCGCCATCAAACACCAACTCGTCTTGGCCGCCGACCAGATTGTTGTAGGCGACGATGACAGTGTTGTCTGCCGCACGCGTGCCGAGCATCATCTCGCGCCATCGACGTTTTCCCGCATGGTATGGAGAAGAAGAAATATTGATAATGACCTCGGCTCCGCCCGACAGGGCTTGCTGAAAAACGGGACCGTCGGGATACCAGATGTCTTCGCAGATGCTCACACCAATCGTTGCCCGGTCCATCTGAAGTACGGGACAGCGACTGCCCGGTTGAAAGTATCGGAATTCGTCAAACACCCCGTAATTCGGTAGATAAATCTTGTGATAGACCGTTACGAGCTTGCCGTTCTGCGCTATAGCGGCCGCATTGAAAATATCGTCCCGACGATCCACGAATCCCACGATGACAGTGATTTCGCGGCTGCCGGATATGACCTTCTGCAGCGCGGAGAGGTTTGCATCGATGAACTGGGGCTTAAGCAACAAATCTTCCGGCGGATATCCGGTCAGTGCGAGCTCGGGAAATGTGACCACATCCGCATCAACGTCGCGGGCGTGATCGATCCATTCAAGAATTTTGCGCGCATTTCCCTCGACGTCACCCACGAGGACGTTTATTTGTGCCATAGCCAAACGCAATTGAGACGGGTGTTTCATGAGAGCCGCGCCATAAAAAGCAGTGCCACAGCTATCGTAACAAAACGTCGAAGCTTCGAGCCAGAAATGGCGGTAGTTTGAATGACCTCATCGGCTGAAACCTACGGTGGGCGTGGCTTCTATGACTATTTACAAAACCGTCATGAATGTGTTCCAATGCCAAACTTTCGCGCCAGGAGGGGGAATTGGATGCCGCGTCTTGCTGAGGACATCATCGTCGTGTCGGAACCCGTTCGCACGTTCCCGAACGGAGATACATTCTATGTTGAGTTGTCGCGGAAGCATAACCGCTACGACTGTCTTCTCAAGATGGCTCGCGATGGTAACCGCGCAAAATCGGTCATCGTTGTCCGGGCGCAGGGAAAAACGATTCGGGAGGCGGAAGAGGATTGTTACCGCAAGGCGCTGGAGCGATGTCCGCGCTTCCCCCGACCTCCGTATTTGAAACGCGGCACCAGATCAGCGCGAGTGGTCGCGGAATTCCTCGCTGATTGTTTCGAAGAGCCTGTAAAGACCTAAACAGTCCCTATCTTCCCCCGCAGTCCTTTTGTCGTCCCGCCCAACCTATTGTTCCCACAACACCATCATGCGAGTCGCTCCGGCAAGTGAATTGCACACGTTTAGGTCATAAGTGATTCTTTTGAACTTGGCTTGAGGGAAAGGGATAAACCATGGCACTAAAAAGGCTTCGAATGATTTGCGCGGGCGGCGATAAAACGCTTGCTGAATGGGATACCGAGACCGTCAGCCAACAGCGGCTCGCTGAAATTGAGAAAGAATTCGATGAGAAGGTGGCTCAAGGGTGGTTCGCGGCAGACATTTCTGAAAAGCGGGATGTCTTGATTCGCGAATTCGATCCCAATGCGGAGATCCTTTTAATCCCTCGAGTCCAAGGCGGTTGTTAACCGGCTGACTGAACGCAGCCCTGGAAAGAACGTTATGGCGACGCGCATTCAGGAAAATTTTCCTTTGCAGCGGCTGGATATTTTCTCGCATCCGACACAGGATGACTACGAGCGCGCCAAGGATAAGGCGCGCCAGCTGTTGCATTCTATACTGCCCGAAAGTTCGTGGTTTGACTTGGAGAATAAAGGCGTAATTCAGATCGCCGGCAAGCGCGGGAATTACGTCATTTCTCCATATTCCCAGACGGAAATTCGAGACACCTCTACGGGCCGCTGTGTCGCTTATGCCTGCCTCCAGCTTTCAATTCCGGCGCCTACCTATGATCGGATGGTTGCAGAATATCTGCTGATCAAAAATGCGGAAGATGTTTATTGGAAGACCGCAAATA
>DATFXZ010000338.1:0-5528 GCA_035315305.1 Terriglobia bacterium
AAATCCGGCTGTACTGGCTCGGATCGCTGGGATCCGGATTGCGGACCGCCGTACTACATATTGCTTACCGCTGTGCTGCATCTAGCGTGTACACATACAGCCGCGGACGAACGGCTGCCGGGAGTGGTGGACCCGGCGGAGGCCCTTGGGCTTGTTGGGCTGCCGCCGCCGTCGGCTCGACAGGCGGCAGAGCGAATGGCGGCGCAACAGCCCCGCGTGCGGGAGCAGCGCCGATCCCTCCCATCAAGGCGATGTATTGCTTTCCATCCAGCAGGTAAGTCATCGGCGGTCCCATGCCTGCGACTTGTCCTGTGGCGATGTCGAGAAGCTTTTCGCCCTTATCTGCGGTATAGGCCATCAGTCTGCCTTGAGGTGTGACCTGGAACACAAGATTGCCGGCTGTCGAGAGTGCTCCGCCCCCGCTTTGACCGCCGACAGGGGCAAACCAGCGCTCTTTCTGCGTTGCCGGATCCCATGCAGACAAGATGCCGCGTTGTCCGGGGCGCACCGGTCCGTAGGCTTGAGGAACTGACATAGGAGGAGCCTGGCCGCGTTCTCCGGGGCCGCGCAGCCCTAGAGTCTGCACTCCTGGGACAATTTGAAAATTCGGCGTTGCAGTGAAACTGAACGTGCTGGCTGCAAGGATCGGAACGTACACCAAACCCGTTGCTGGATTGAAAGCCATCTGCGCGGTGTTGTGCGCTTGTAACGGTGCGACCGTCACACCGCGTTCGGATGAGTAGTAAGCATCGGGGTTGATCTTGGGACGCCCGGTTTTCGGGTCCAGACCCGTTGCCCAGCTTACGGGCGCAACGGGTTCGCCGGAGATGAATTCACCGGTGATCCGGTCGAGCACATAGAAATAACCATTCTTGTTCACCTGCATGATGACTTTCCGGTCGCGTCCATTGATCCGGATATCCGCAAGCATCAGGTGTTGTATCGCGTCATAGTCCCATTCGTCGCCGGGCGTGCATTGGTAGTGCCATTTCAAGCGTCCTGAGTTCACGTCGATTGCGAGGATCGAGGTAATGTACAGATTGTCGAGCCGTTGGGACCCCTTGCCTTGTCGAACCTCCTGCGGCCACGGAAGACCGTTGCCTGTGCCGACATAAACCAACTCGGCATCGGGATCGTAGGCCATGCCGTCCCACATTGAGCCGCCCCCGCCGTACTTCCACCATTCACCGGACCAGGTTTTGGCAGCGACTTCCATCGCTTTGCTCTCGAACGGCTTCGACGGGTCGCCCGGCACTGTATAGAACCGCCAAAGTTCCTTTCCGTTATTAACATCGAATGCGGCAAGGTATCCGCGATACGGTGCGAACTCCGCGCCCGCATTGCCGATGATCACCTTGCCCTTCATTACTCGCGGCGCCATCGTCAGACTGTAATTTTGTGAGTTTTCTTGCGGTACCGTCACAACGGACCAAAGAACTTTTCCTGTAGCTGCGTCGAGAGCGACAAGACGGCCGTCAACGACCGGCACAATGACTTTACCCTCATACAGTGCGATGCCTCTGCTGATGACCCCGCAGCAAAGACGAACGCTCCCAGGGACAACTTCTGGGTTATAGCGCCAGATTTCTTTTCCGGTTCGAGCGTCGACAGCAAACGTGATGCTCCAGTTCGTGATCCCATAAAGAACACCGTTTGCTAACAGCGGCGTTGCTTCCTGCGGTCCACCGCCTGGTCCGACTTCGTAGGACCAGGCGAGTCCCAGGCGGCTGACATTCGTCGTATCGATCTGCTTGAGCGGGCTGTAGCGTTGCTCGGAATAGGTGCGACCGTAGGTCACCCAATCTGCGCCTTTCTCGGCGTTCTTCAAAGCACTGTCGTCTACCCGTCGCGTCTGCCACGCCGTAATCATTCCCGTTACAAAAACCATTACGGCAAACGGCATCAGCCGCCACTTCAATCGAGATATCTGCATGTCCCCTGTCTCCTGTTTGTGTTGAACCTCAGTAAGCAAATGGGATCGCGGTTAATTCGACGTTCTCGCGACTTCGTTCGATGACGCGAATGCGCCTGCCGCCCGTAATTGACGAATAATGCGACTGGTTCGCATGACAATGCAATACGGGAGGGCGCTGGAAATTGTTCATCACGTAAATGCGCGATTTTGACCTTGTCATGGTGCATGGAGTATCGCCCCCGAAAAGGAAGAGACAGGAGTGAATTTTTTCGCTTTTCTGCGACAGAGCCTTTCGCCGGAGGAACGTTTTTACACCTTGAGCGATGAACTCAGCATTTACTATTTCGTGGGGAAACCGTGCCCGGTGCGTTTTCCGCTTTTGGACATGGTTGCAAAAAACGAACAGTATCAAAGGGAGATCATCGCGGACCTAGAGATTCAAAACGTTAAGTACGTGGTGGTAGACCCTAAAAGCTTTTACTTTCAAATTGACGGTTACTCCAATGAGTTAAGGGCTCCGCTCGTATTTGAGTACGTGCGCGCGCATTATGAACAATACCTAAATATCGATGGTCAGTTGATTTTCGCCAGGAGAAGCGGCTAATCCGGTAATGCCCCGTCTTGACGGCAAAGTACAGAACCGCATGCACTACCGGGTCCATACCGAGGGATTAATTTGGGTTCTTTTAGGAAGGAATTGCTGATATAACAGTTGGCTATTGGACGGAAAAAATCGTGGACCAGGTTAGTCGACGTCAAACACGTAGACAAATATTGAAGACCGCGATTGGCGGCGCAGCCGGAATGTTTCTGGGTGCCCCGGTTCTACGCCTTGCCGGGGCGCGAGCGCAAGCAGTATCCGACGGCGCCGGCACCCTGAAATTGAGCGACGATCTGTTCGTCCTGAGACTCCCTGGGGAAGCTAATATTGTTGCCCAAACCAGTGCTGACGGAGTCGTGCTGGTCGATGGCGGATCCGCCGGTGCTTCTGATGCCGTGATGAAAGCCATCGCAGGCTTGCCCGGCGGCGGCCGTATTCACACGATCTTCAATACGCATTGGCACCCTGAACAGACCGGCTTGAACGAACGACTGGGCAAAGCCGGCGCAGCGATCATTGCCCATGAAAACACTCGACTGTGGATGACGACCGACGTCATCTGGCCCTGGAATGGACAGCGTTTCAAACGTTTGCCCAAAGTCGCGCAACCTAATAAGTCTTTTTACACGACCGGCAAGCTCGAGTCTGGTGTTCGCTACGGGTACATCCCGGATGCGGCGCACACCGACGGCGATCTGTATGTTCAGTTTCCAAAGCAGAACGTGCTTGTCGTGGGTGATGCGGTTTCCGGCCAAGGCTGGCCCATCGTGGATTGGGTGACCGGTGGGTGGATCGGCGGTATCGTTGGCGGCCTCCAACGATTGCAGACGTTGGCCGATGCGGATACACGTATCGTCCCTGCGCGTGGACCCGTCCTCAGTCTGGCAGACCTCAAGGTTCAGTACGAGATGTACGGCGCGATATACGATCGGCTGACTCAGCTTTTGAACCGCGGCCGAGGACCGAGCGAAGCCGTGGCAGCCAAGCCGACAAAAGAATTCGACGCTCAGATGGGGGATCCCGACGAGTTCGTGCGCCGCGCGTTCGAGAGCCTGTGGGCCTATTTGTCACCGGATGCCTAACATGCGAGATATGACGAAGACTCCAATTGCATCGATCGTCCTTATTTTCCTGGCCGGCGTTCTCATAGCCTCGCTTGCCGGCGTGTTCACTGCATCTCCAGCCGTACCTGCGGCTCAAACTTCCGGAGCCGACGTACAGTTGGCCACGATTAAGCAATACTGCGTCGGTTGTCACAACGACCGCGCTAAGACAGGCGGCGTCAGCTTTGAAGGGATCACGTCAGCCAGTATCGGCGAACATGCTGAACTGTTCGAAAAGGCCGTGCGTAAACTACGCGGCCGCGTCATGCCGCCACCCGGCGCTCGACAGCCGGAACCTGCCGCGATTGATTCGCTGGTGGCATGGCTCGAGGAGTCCCTCGACCATGCAGCAGGCCAGGGGCACATTCGGGATCAGGTCGTGCTTCACAGACTCAACCGCAAGGAATATGCAAATGCAGTTCGAGATCTGCTGAACGTCGAGGTTGATGGGGCCGAGCTTTTGCCTGAAGACGATACTGCCGAGGGATTCGATAACATCGCCACGGCCCTGCAGGTGTCGCCTTCATTTATTGAGCAATATGTTATCGCGGCGCGCGCGGTTGCCGTGAAGGCCGTCGGCCGACCCGATGCAAGACCGGGAGGTTGGACCTTCAAGGCCGGTCCCGGCAGCCAGTACACTCACGTCCCGGGCCTTCCGCTTGGTACACGCGGAGGCATTCTTGCAAAAGTCGATCTCCCATCAGACGGCGAATACGTCATCAATGTCGCCGACATGGCCACGCACATCTGGGGCAATGGCATGGAGTACGAGAACCCGCTGGTGGTGACGGTCGACAATCAGCTTGTCTACGAGACTGTGGTCGGCGGCGAAGAAGACATGAAGCTCTACGATCAAGTGCAGAATGGAGCGCTGGATCGGGTCAATGCCCGCTTGAAGAACATCCGCTTCATTGCAAAAGCGGGACCACACAAGATCGGTGTGGCATTCAAACGCAAGTCCTTCGCTGAGTCCGACGATGAGTTGCAGATGTTTGTGCCCGGTGGTGGGCAGGATCGAATGTATCGCGTGAGTTCCTTTCAGATCCTGGGACCATACGGAGCGAGCGGCCTCACTTCGACGCCGAGTCGACAACGAGTCTTCAGCTGCCACTCATCTTCTGACGAGAAAGCCGATGCCCAGGAACTTTGCGCTAAACAAATCATTACTTCTCTTGCCAAACGCGCATACCGCCGCCCTGTTTCCGACGATGACGTGACGGAGCTCCTCCAGTATTACCGTGACGGCGCGAAGGAAGGAGGCTTCGAGGGAGGCATCCGCAGTGCCATCACAGGTATTCTCGCCAGTCCATTCTTCCTCTATCGGGGCGAACGCGTTCCCACCGGCTTACATCCTGGTGAAGTTTACGCGTTGAACGACATTGAGCTCGCATCGAAGCTTTCGTTCTTCCTGTGGAACACCATCCCCGATGAAGAACTGCTCGAACTGGGCAGCAAAGGTAAACTCAGCGAGCCATCGATCCTCGAGAAACAAGTGCGCCGCATGCTGGCCGATCCGCGTTCGATAACGCTGGCGAGCAATTTCGTGCATCAGTGGCTCGAGATGAAAAAATTGGATGAGATTGTGCCGGACTCGAACGTGTTTCCCTATGCGTCGGGCCGAGCCGATCCCCGCGAGGATTTCAAGACGGAACTTACGCTGTTTGCCGATAGCATTTTCAGAGAAGACCGCAGTGTCGTCGATTTACTAAAAGCCAGCCACACGTTTCTGAACGAACGCATCGCGCTCCACTACGGAATCACCGACGTCAAAGGCGATCGTTTCCAGAGAGTCGAACTCAAGGACTCTGCACGTTGGGGGCTGCTCGGGAAAGGCGCCATTCTGATGGCGGCCGCCTATCCGAATCGCACTTCACCGGTGTTGCGTGGCGCCTTTATCCTTAAATACATT
>DATFXZ010000339.1:0-6476 GCA_035315305.1 Terriglobia bacterium
TAAGCATGGCTTTAATGGCGGATGTTCAACGCGCTTGGACGGAAGGTGGCCCCAAAACCCTCGTCACCCGTAGCATGCGCAAACTCGTGCGGCCGGCTATCAAGATCGGAACGCTTGTCTTCAGCGAATGCGACCTTCGGGAACCAATGCCCGAACGGCATGTCATCCCCGGAATAACCGTTCGGATAGCGACATTGGATGACGCGCATCTGTTTGAAGACCGTGAAACTTTTTTTGAACGTATGAAAGAAGGCAGTCGCTGCTTCATGGGAGTTGAAGACGCGACGGGCAAACTGACGAATTACCGTTGGATCAACACGTCGGCTGCTTATGTTCCGGAACTGAAACGGTACATGGTATTCAGATCGAACGAAGCATATGCTTACGATTTGAACACGCTGCCGGAGTTCCGCAGACGCGGTATCGACCGCTATACACGCCACTGCACCTACAGCTACTTGCGAGAGCACGGATATACGAAATTGCTTGCCTACATCCACGGAGATAACTACGTCAGCCTCCAAGCAGCACGACATCTACTCAGGCCAATTGGCCGCGTTTGGTACATCCAGATAAGAGGCTGCAGTCCGATCATGATCGGGGGAAACAAGCCTGGTCTTCCTCAATTGAGTCCCGTCACCGATTTATCCCACAGTTGAAATTTTTTCCAGACTGAACGATAAGATCTGATCTACTTGCATTGGAAGCGTTGTGCCTAAATCTGTCTCCAAGAAAAAACGGCTTGGGAATAAGAAAAAATCACCGTTGAAAAGCGGTGCGGAGCAGATTGCGGAAAACCTACGGCTCAAGGAGGAGCTCGACGCCACGCGCTCGTATCTGCAGTCGATCGTCGAGGAGCAGAGAACGACGGAAGAAGAGCTCCGGTCGGCAAGCGAGGAGATCCATTCGAGCAATGAAGAACTCCAAAGCATCAATGAAGAACTGGAGACAGCAAAAGAAGAATTGCAGTCAACCAATGAAGAGCTGATGACCGTCAACGAGGAACTTCAGAATCGGAACGACGAACTGACACAACTTAACAATGATCTCAATAATTTGCTAGGCAGTGTCAACATTCCGATTGTCATGCTCGGCAATGATCTCCGAGTCCGCCGGTTCACGCCGATGGCGGAAAGAATCATGAATCTGATTCCTGCTGATGTCGGCCGCCACATTACCGACATTAAACCGAATTTGCATATCCCAGACTTAAAACGCTCGATCTCGCGTGTTATTGATTCGCTCCAAGTACAGGAGTTCGATATCGAAGATACCAATGGCCGATGGTATTCGATGAGAATACGACCTTATCGAACGTTCGATAACAAGATCGACGGCGTCATTATTGTCCTGTTGGATCTCGATCCCCGGCTGCACCCGCCAGCCCTGCCGCGTTAAATCAGAGTATCTCTTACGCTCGTGAGAGTATGGCACCTATAGGCCAACGATCAGGGCAAGGACGTCCCGGATGTACCACTTTGACATCGAAGACTTTCTGCTTGTCGTTCACTCAGTAAGTCTGGGATGTGGCATTTATTATGCAGATCCCGATTCTGAGGAATTTGCCGCCAGAGCAAAAGTGTTGAAAGACCTCATCGAGCATCACGCGGAGGAAGAAGAGACGCAGATGTTTCCCAAAGCCCGCAAGGCCATGGGCACCGCCATGCTTCGTGAACTGGGTGAGGAACTGCAGCAGCGGAAGCAAGAACTGAGCGCGGGCATGTCGGAACGCAACATGGAGAGAATGACGGGAAACCGCCGGCGCGTAGCTTAGAGCGACCGCGGACCGCACGGGAGCGGCTTGCAAGAAAGAACTCGACCAAGTTTGGCACACGTCGTGATTGCTTTAGCGGCGGTCCTTGCGATTTGCTACGTCGCAAAGCTGCTCATGATCACGCTGTTGACGTCGATTCTTCTGGCCTTTGTATTGTCGCCTGCGGTGGATCGACTGGAAATGTGGCGCTTACCTCGTTCGATTGCATCGTTCTTCGTGGTGGTCGCGTTGCTTGCGGTCATTTACGGGATTGTCCACTTTTCCTACAGTCAGGCTGTGAGCTTCTCGCAAGAGCTCCCAAAGTATTCTCAAAAAATCCGAGACGCAACCGTAGGGCTGCGAAGACAAGCTGAACAATTGCAGAAGACGACCGAGAAAGTGTTGCCGCGCCCTGCCGATGGCGAAGACAAGACATTGAAGGTACGACCTGCGGCAAATCTTTCCGACTGGTTGACAAATAGCGTCTGGGACGTCGGTGAGTTCGTACTTGCCATTTCCTTTGTTCCTTTTCTTGTCTATTTCATGCTGAGCTGGAAAGACCGCACTCGGGCTGCAACCGTGAAGTTGTTCCGTCCTGAATCCCGCGAAGCCGTGTATGCCACCCTCAGTGGAATTGGGTCGATGTTTCGGGCATTCGCTGTCGGCAATGCCTTGTGTGGATTCTTCATGTCCTTGGTCAGTGTTGCCGCGTTCGGCTCACTTGGGCTGCCCTACTTTTATTTTCTTGGTTTCATCAGCGGCTTCTTAAGTCTCATTCCCTATCTCGGCGTCGTCCTTGCCGTAGTGCCGCCCATCGCCGTCGGCTTGAGTGAGGTGAGCGGCGCTCGCTTGCTCGCACTATTCGTGATCATCGTGGGCCTCCACTTATTCACGATTAACGTACTTTTTCCGAAAGTCATCGGAAAACGCCTGCATCTCAATCCGCTCATCGTGACGATCGGCCTGTTTGTGTGGAGCTCGATCTGGGGTGCGATGGGCCTGATCCTCGCCGTTCCTATCACGGGAGCAATGAAGATCATTCTCGATCATGTAGACGGATTGCGGCCCTTTGGTGCGTGGATGGAGGAATGAAGAAATTAGTCAAAGACACAACTAATTTCTTCTCCGCCATCAGTTACACTCGTAGGTCTTCTCTTCAGTAACTAACCGGACCGCCGCGCGTACCGGTTCGTTTTGCTTCGACTTCCCGATACTCTTCTCGAAAGTTCGGTATCAGGTCGGCTATAAATTCACGAATCTTGTGGGAAGCTACACCGAGCATCGCCGCAACTGTGTTGTCGAATGTCTCTGTCATGCGATTCATCTGAAATGATGTTTTGCTCGGCAATTTCGACTGCCGCTCCTGCGCAGCGCTGGTGCCGGAATCAGATTCGTATAAGCCAACCCTGGGTGATGACGGTGTTCGCCGCATAAGTAATGACAAAACGAAACCTCCGGCGGCGGCAGCACCAAGCACCGTAACAGGCTTTTTATCAAACCAGTCTCTCCAATCAACGGCCCTTCTAACCCGATCTTCAATCTCGTGCAAGTCCCGTTCGAGGTTTCCGCGCTTAGCGTCGATTTGATCTTTTATCTTGTCTGTCTCTTGAACCACGTGACGTTATCCTCCAAAGTCTTGATAGTCTTGTCTGGCCGCAAGCTGGCCTGTTTCAGCTTCTTTCGTCCTGTTGTGAACAGGACTGCCGCAACGATGCCCACCGCCACGCCAACGAGAACGGCTGCTAACCATGGATCCATCACCGACTGCAGCGCGTACACGGCGCCCAAAAGAAGGAGTCCTACGGCGTAGAACAGTAAAACTCCTGCGATCCCAACGAGTGTGCTCGCCTTCCCGTAGTGCATCAGGTCCTGGCGGACTTCCGTCCGTGCCAGCTGGACCTCCGAGCGAAAGATGTCCGTGACATGATTCACGATGTCCTGGAGTATCTGTTTTATCGAGCGACCGTCGCGGATCGTATCTCGATCGCCAACTCGCGATTCATGAGACGTGTTCGTATTGACGTCTGGTCTCTCTTTCATGTTGTCCCCTTCTCTGTGGATGCACTTCACCTTCTGCGCCTGATCGCGCTACCCAACAGAAATCCGAATGCGGCTGCAGAGAGGAGAGCCTGGGCCGGATATCGCCGGCAAACGTTAATCGCATCGTCGCGCATAGCGGCGAAATCGTGCTCTCGCAGATAGGTTGCGGTCGCTTCCATGCCGTCGGCAACACGGTGTGCCGCGTTCACAGCTCTCGGTCCGCCGGGCATGCGTGCAGCCTTCTCGTGTACGGTCGACGCCGCTCGTTCCAGTCCGGCTGCGGCGTTTTCGCGCTGTTGATCCGCCGTCTCCGACGCTGTGTTCGTCCATTGACTCGCTTTATCCTTAGCTCTGGACCTAAAGTCCTCCACCCTGTCTTTTAGTTTTTCTGTGTTATCTAAAGGATTACGACTCATGAGGGGCCCCCTGTTATGGTTTATTGATCGACCGCGGGTATTTGCAGGAATCCCGCTGAAAACCCTGGCCTTCAAATATTGAGTGCACCTTGTGATCCATCGAGGCAACGATCTACTAAGCCTCGCTGCGAATCCGTCGTTATCTGATGAACCAACACTTGCGAACGATCGGATCAAATGCTTGAGATCGTACACGTGGAGGAAAATGGCGAGGAGAGGAGATGCCGAGGAGAAAACGTCGCGTTTTGCCGTTTTACCGGGCCATTTTACCTAATGGCTTGCTTCTATGAAGACGCCCCGATAAACGTCAGGAAAATACCCCATCAACGTGATTGGAACAGTATCGCTTTCCCGCGAGACATTGAGGTTTACGACTCGAACTGCTTGAGGATTGCGCCGGCATTCTGTGAAATGATTCCGAAACGATCGCCGGCTTTCCTGGGTTAGGCAGGCAGAGAATGGGAGGCCGGCTACAGCGGTCCGGGCCTTGCCGACTACGTCGCACGCGTTTTGATTTATCTTCAAAATACAGCCGCTGGAGTTCAGCGTGATGTAGGCTGCCGGCGCCTTATCGAAAAGATCAATGTGTTCCTGAAGTGATTTTTCTATCTCCAAGAGCGATTCTTTCATCGCATGCATCTGCGACTCGATTTCATATCGCTCAAGAAGCAAAGCCTCGAGAATGCGCGTGAGATATCCCGCGTCCGATTTCTCTCGAGTATACCGTGGCGACCGAATGCCCTCGATAATCCTCACCAGGTCATTCTTGGTGAGTTTTTCGTAATCCATAGTGCGATTCTTTTACGATACACCTTCACATACAGGTGGGGGCTTACAAAAAAAAGGAGCGGACGTGTGTTAACGAACTCTCCAGACCCTGTCGGTCTAGTGGCACGGTGATGGCAATTCAAATTTCCTCATCGAATGAGGGACAAAATCCCGTTTTTTTGTCCGGTCTTGTCCGATATGTCTTAGCTAAATCGTTGTCGCGGCGCGATTAATTTGCACGTTCAAGCGGCGGTGCTCAAACTGCTACAAGCAAGCGCGGTAGGGAGAATTCCTATGCCGCAGACAAGGAAAACAAATCAAAAATTTGGGTTTTACAAGAGTCTATGCTGTGGGAAAGAGATCGTCGTCCCTGAAGGTACTCCGTTTCCTGATTGTCCGAATCACCCGGACGTCAATACGATTTGGAAATCGATCCTGGACGACAATGTTGTCAGGTTCGGCAAGAGATCCGGGTCCGTCGCGCCGCGTTTTCACGTTGGCGATCAAGTTACCTTCGTCGGTGGGGGAGCCCAGAGTGGGTTAACGGGCGGCGTGGTCGACATTATCGACGGCTTTCTTGATCACATTCACCGTTACGATGTCTGCTTCCAGGACGGCACGTCGGTCAGGTGTTTCGGATTTGAATTGGAGCCGATTCACAACGAGGCGTCTATGTCCGCCTGACTCTCTGATGCTGCGCACGTTGTTCCTGCCGCGCCTATTTTATCTCGAGAAACACTTACATACTTCAATGAACTTATTGATCGTCTGTGGGGGTGAAGGAGCTTTATGTTTAGCTCTCTGGAGAAAGAGCGGATTCGAATATTGTTGATCGAGGAAGAGGTCCTCGTACGCGACGCACTGAAAGCACTGATCGCATCATGGGGGTTTAACGTAGGTGAAGTGGCTAATGTCGCCCGAGCATCAGACGATGTTCGATCTTTTCAGCCCGACATTGTTGTGCTCTCGCTCAGTGGCAACCAGGGCGATGACACTAAGATTGTCCGCGACATCATTAGTGTGTGCGGGCGAGTGCCGCTTCTGGCACTCCTCGGGAATGACTGCGATCAGAATTTTGCGCTGGACTTTGTACGTCTGGGTGCGAGAGGTGTCGTTCTAAGAACCAAGCCGCCGTTGGAGCTGCGGAAAGCCATTCACAAGGTCTATGAGACGGACGAGATCTGGCTAGACAGAAGTGGGTTGTGCAAATTGATCACACGACTCAGTACGCCAACCGAAGTCATCGCTACTCGAAGCGAATTATTGCCACTCCTAAGTGAGCGCGAACGTGAGGTCGTCGGGCTCGTCATCCAGGGCCTCAAAAACAAAGGTATTGGCGAGCGGCTATTCATTAGCGAAATCACTGTCCGCCATCACCTGACAGCGATCTTCAATAAACTTGGCTTGTCGAGTCGTTTCGAGTTGATCACGTACATGCACACAATGGCCGCGAACAAGATCACAGCCGACACTTCACAAGCAATAAAATCGCGTCCGGC
>DATFXZ010000340.1:0-7258 GCA_035315305.1 Terriglobia bacterium
CGCGCGCACACGCTCGGAAGACTCCAAATGGAATTCGCAGCGGGCGTTTCTCACGAACTTCGCACACCGTTGGCCGTGATTCGGTCCGCTGCTCATAACCTGCGCAGCGGAATTGTCCGCGACAAAGAGCACGTCGAGCAATACGCCAGCATTGTTCAAGAGGAAGCCCGACGTCTCTCGGATATGGTCGAAGAGGTCCTCCTTTATTCGGAAACCCAATCCGGCCGGAGGAAATACACCCTCGAGCCCATCGACGTGAACGAGGTGATTGACCGCGCAATCACAAACCTCTCACCGGCCATAGATTTGAAACAGTGTGAACTGACAACTCGCATCGACCCGGATCTTCCACCGGCAAAAGCCGACGGGGCTGCGTTGACGCAATGCGTTCAAAATCTGCTGAGCAACGCATTCAAATACGGGAAGAACGGTGATACGACTCAGATTGAGGTCGAAGCTCGTAAAGACCGCTCGTCGAATGAGATCCGGCTAAGTGTTATCGATCATGGACCCGGTATTGACGGCGTCGATCAGAGGCAATTGTTTGACGCCTTCTATAGGGGCAGAAACGTCGGATCAAACGTGCCGGGTAACGGTTTGGGGCTTCACCTCGTCAAACGCATCATGGTTGCGCAGGGAGGCCGAGTGACATTTAGTCCCGCGCCGCATGGAGGCGCATCGTTCACGCTTCACATTCCGGCATCATCATGAGTCGTGCACGTATCCTCTTAGTTGAAGACGAAACGAATTTACGCCGTACCCTGACCGATCTGCTGAAGAGTGAGGGATACGTGGTCGAAAGTTCGGGAGATGGTCTGGAGGCGCAGGATATAGCACTGTCTCAGGCCTTTGACCTCATCATCCTGGATGTCATGTTGCCTTCACGCAACGGATTCGACGTTTGTCGTCAACTCCGTAAAACAGGAGTAAACACCCCCATCCTCATGCTGACGGCACGCACCGAGTTGAATAACAAAGTCCAAGGCCTGAAAGCCGGAGGCGACGACTATTTAACCAAACCCTTCGAAACACCCGAATTGCAAGCTCGAGTCGAAGCACTCTTGCGACGGGCCGCAAATGGGCCGCGCGCACAAATCAAAGCCTACGATTTTGACGGAATCCATGTAGACTTCACGACCGCGCGTCTGCTGAAGAACGGTAAGGCCATCACCCTCGGCGAGCGCGAATGCCGGCTTTTGCGCTATCTGGTCGAAAGAAAAGGCATGGTGCTTTCACGGGATGAATTGCTCCAGGAGGTTTGGGGCTATAAATCCGTTCCTCTCACGCGAACCGTGGACGTGCACATTGCCTGGCTTCGGCAAAAGATCGAAGACGACCCCAAAAACCCCCAATACATCGTTACGGTACACGGCCAAGGCTATCGGTTCTCGCGGTAGGGACTTCTTCAGCACACGCCGGAGGCGTGTAACCTCGCACGTTTTCAGCGTGCGTTTATGGGCAAGGGGCCGCCCAGGGGTGCGCATAAAACGCGCACCCTGCTAATTTGGTGGCACGCCTCCCGGCGTGCCACCCACATCGAAATCCAGAGGGCTGCGGAACAAGCGGCCCCGCGCGGTGTCTATACCTTCGCAAGCCGGCAAGTTTGCTTCTCCCCGGGGAGTTCAAAAGGAGATCAAACATGCTTCAAGACTCATTGTTCGAGACGCAATGCCGAACAAAAACACGCAAGCCGATCACGGTCGTCGTGTCGGTAATCGCACACGTTGTGAGCGTTGCAGTGCTGGTGCTTATCCCCCTGCTGCAAACGCAAGCACTAACGATCGCGCCAGTCGACGTGTCCTTGTTGCTGCCACGAGTTGAAAAACCACAAGCCGTCCCTGTATTCTCCGCACAACCGCAAGTTCAGAGGCATAGCCAGGCCGATTCAAGTGTTCCGGTGTTTACAGCCCCGCAATCTGTTCCTGCCCAAATCGTGTATGTGGATGAACCGCCGAAGCCTGACTTCGGGTTTTTTCCCATAACCGGCGTCGGTTCTCGCGGGCCGGGTTTTAGCAACGGAGCGATGGAAGTTGGCGGACCTGTTATCGAACCTCCTTCACCTCCTCCGCCATCACCACCTCCGATCGGAAATGCTCGCCTATATCGAACCGGAGGCGACGTTCAAGCCGCCAAGCTCATCTATGAAGTGAAGCCTGTGTATCCGCCAATAGCAAGGATCACACGGACGCAAGGTGTCGTCGTGCTCGAGGCGGTGATTAACAAGCAAGGAACAATCGATACCCTCCGCGTGCTGTCGGGCCATCCAGTCTTAGCTCAAGCTGCGCTGGATGCGGTCAAACAGTGGAAGTATCGGCCGACCATTCTGAACGGCGATCCGACCGATGTCCTCACAACGGTTACAGTGACTTTTATTTTGCAGTAGGCGTGCGGAGCGCCTGGATCTTTTCCTCCAGTGCGCGTCGTTCCGACGGCTCGGTTTCCCACTTCAAGGCGTCTTCGTATATGGCGGCTGCGATATCGCGACGATTTTCGCGCTCGTAGTATGGACCCAAAAAGAAGCTGACCATAAAGCCGGACAGACGCGGAGTGGCGAGCGCCAGGAGAGCGGACGTCGCGATACGCCGAAGCTCGCGGGTGTCGTCCGCTTTCAGGCGGGCTCTAAAATCGGAAAACATCATGCGATACGCCTGCGGCAAATCCGCTCTCTCTTTTTCGATCAGGTCCAGCTCATGCTCTAGCGCGCCGATTTCTACGGAAGGGTAGACCGGCGAATTGAGGTATTTTGGCGGCGACTGAAGCCGAGCGATATCCTGGATGATCTGCGCGATCAATTGAGAGTCCTGGGCCAGCCTTCTGTAGTCCACACGGTCCGCCGTATCGCCTGCGCCGTGATAGTCCTTGTGCGTAGCGTGAGTAAAGAACAGATATGGCACTCGCTTCAGTCCAAAACCCGCAAAATCGCTGCGCGGTCCGATCAGGTCAGTTCCGATTACAAGCATCTCGGGTGTTGCGCGCTTTTGCACAACAGAGGCAAGTTCCTTCGAATACTCGGCGCCCAGGACGAATAAAGTCCAGCTAGTGAGGTCCATGAATTGGCGGCCCATCGTGTCGAAGATGATCGCAGCTTGGGCCTGATCGAGCGGGTATAGCGGATGATCAACATAGTACCGCGAACCGTTCAGTCCTTGCTCTTCGTCATCGAATGCAACCGCCACGAGAGAGACAGGCAATTCTTGTCCCTTGAGTTCTCGAATAAGTTCGATCACGACGGCCACACCTGCAGCATTGTCGCTAGCCGAAGGCATGCCCGGACCCTGTCCATCATAGTGGGCGCCCAGGAGAACGTACCGTTCGGCTTTGCCGATTTTTCCGACGACGTTTCTGCGGCGTCCGCCGAAGTCCTGGACCTGGACGTCGCAGCCGAGTTCTTTTAGCTGCTGAGAAATATATTCTGCCGCTGCAGCCGCTCCCGGCGAGCCGGCGTGCCGACCCTCACGCGCTGGATCGGCAAGCCAAGCGACGTGGGCCTTCAGGCGATCGACGGAGACGGCAGAGATGGAAAGAGCCGCGAGAAATAACGTTAGGAGGAATAACGCGCGCGCGCCCTTTTTCGCTTTCAGCATGTATCGCTCCAGCAGAGACATTTCGAAATCGGACGAATCCTGCACTTCAAATCCGAAATCCGAGATCTCAGATTGGACCTGGCATCACATACAGTCCAATTTAAGATATCGGATTTCGGTTTTGAGATGCAGGATTCGTCCAATTTCAGATTCCTTCCTGACCTGTTACTTTCATTCCTCTAGGGGCCAGCGCAATCAGCGCTATGACATAGGCAGCTAGTCCGACAAGCAGTGTCATCGTCACTCCCCAAAACACCGCGACTACAACCGCCAGCACCGATGAGATCACGGAAAAAGCACCGTTAATGCCCCAGTACCACGCCGTGGGTGCGCCGTCATAAGCAAGCTCCGCTTTCTTAATTCCCAAGGGAAATGCCATGCCCATGAAAAATCCGGACGGAAACAACATTGCTGCCGAAACAACGATGCGGACAGGCGTTGATGCCGAGGCGAGTCCACGCGTGAACACTGGACCGACGAAGATGAAACTCGCAACAACGAGAGGTAAAAGCCAAATCCGCTCGCCGATTCGATGCGAATACAGGCTCCCGATACTCGACGAGAGTAACAACACGAATAGAACTACCGTTAACCCATATATCGGATGCCCCAGAAAAACGACCAAGCGCTCGAGCTGGCCGATCTCTACCATCATGAACGCCAATCCAATGGCCGCGAAATAGATCATCAACCGAACCGAATGCGACTGACGAACTCGCCTGCGCAACGCGAGCGGCGCTACGATGGCAATGGCGCTCAAGCTGCTGACGATGCCGAGCAACGCTCCAAGAACCTTCACGGCCTTGAGATTTATACGGTTCATGTCTTGATACGTGGACGTTTTTAAGAGATCACCCGCACGCAGCATGTGAAAGAAAAACGGCGTATCGTCGGTCGGGGCGGCGATATTGAGTGGGTACGTCCGAACGAGTTCGTCGTACTTCCCTCGCGTGGCAACGGCTTCGAATTCGGGCCTCTCGGCAAAACGCGGCGTCAGCACCGGCAAGAATTCCATCTTCGAAGAGAGGTCTGTGAGGCTGTCGATCTCAGCATCCGTAAATGGACGTCTCGAGACGAGAATCGTTGCGACACTGTATTGACCCAATTCGGAATTGTCCTGCTTCCGAATGATCATGATGTGCTGGCGTGGATCAGCGACGCCGATGTCGACCAAAGAAGTCGTCGCAAGGGCCGTCAGCCGCAGTGTCTCGGCCGGCTGCGCTTCGTAGTACCAGCGCGACATCGTGAGAATTCCGTCCGGAGTAAGGTGATTCAAAAACGTCAGCCACGCCTCTTTTGTGTATAGGCCGTTTTCAGTCAGAACATACGCGCCTGCAGAAGTTGCGGCCCATGTGTCGATGAGCGATGCCTGGATAATTCCATATTTCGCCCCGGACCGAGCTATGTAGCTCCGGGCTTCGTCATGGACAAGCGTCACAGCAGGGTTTTCTGCGAGCTTCCCTGCGTAATCCGCGAAGCGGCCGGTCAGGACTCGTAAAATATCGGAATTGATTTCGACACCGGTGACGTGCCGCTGACCAAACACCAGAGCGGTCAGAATATCTCTGCCGCCGCCGACGCCAATCACAAGTGCTGATGTTTGCCTGCGCAGGTAATGAGCGAGCGCCGTGACATCGTACTTAAGATGTTCGAGTGAACCGAGGTCCCCGTCGAACTTTGTGATGACCGTTGCGGCACCGGAATCGATGTTCAAATACAGCTGATCGATTTTACGGCCATGTTTGTAGATCGGACTCATCCCCCACCCGAACGGCTCGTCATCGTTCTTGCGGACATAAATGCGCGAGAGAGCGTTCCACTTTTCGTACAGGCCGTCATGCGAGTTCCTGCCGCCTTTTAACCACTGTATATCGATTTTCTTGACGGATTGATTCGCGCCAGCGATTACGAACAATCCGACACACGATGCTGCGGCGATCCATCGCACCTTCCCCCGAACCGAGAACGCGAAAGTAGTTGCGGCGAGGGCAGCGATACCGGCGTTCAAGATGACGGCTGTCGGAGCATGGATGGTGTTCAAAATTGGAATCGTGAGCACGCAACCTGCGGCGGAGCCGGCTAGATCGGCCGCGTATAGCTTTCCTGTAAAAGCAGGAAAACGTGTAAGCGCAACGCAAATTACGACACCGCCAAATACGAAGGGAATGGCGATAACCGTAAATGCCCAAACCGTCGTCCCGAGTTGCGCGTCTGGATCGGCCCGAAGATACAGCTGGACTGTGAAGCAGATCGCGCTCGTC
The DNA here is from genome assembly GCA_035315305.1 of Terriglobia bacterium. Taxonomy (GTDB): domain Bacteria; phylum Acidobacteriota; class Terriglobia; order 20CM-2-55-15; family 20CM-2-55-15; genus 20CM-2-55-15. Next base: position 5,846 of record DATFXZ010000340.1, read on the forward strand.
AGGGCGAACAGCAGAGCCGCATTGGCCAATGTGGCGTGCGGCTCCCGTTTTTTCATGACCTCGACCAGAACTGCGCCCGCCGCAAGGCCAAACATTGCGAGCGAAATGGCCATGAAAGCGAAGTGGTACCACATCGTGACGCTGAAGATGCGCGTCAGAAACAGTTCGAGTTGCAGCAGTGACAGGGTGGTAAAGAAGAGCCCAGCGTATGTGAACCGCGTGGGCTCAGCACCTGCAACTGGCACGGGCGTTTTACTTTGCGAACGAGAAGACGACGCCTAACCCTACTTCCAGCATGTTCAGTGTCTGACCCCGACTTTGAATAGTTGCCAGCGGATCCGTCGGTGTTGGGGCCAACAGATTGAATTTAGCATTCGGGATCAAATATCCGCGAATATCGAAACGAAGGCCGACCGGCCCCGCGGGCAACACCTTGACCCCGCCGCCATAATTCAGCGCGAACTTGGTCCCGATCTTACCGAAGCTTGGGACCCCGGAGTCGTTCGTACCCCAGGTAATGATGGTGCCCGGCCCCGCAGTTGCATACGGCTTCACTTTCGGAAGCGGCGCTTGAACGAGAAAGTCGCTGTTAAGGATGACCGCCTTCGTGTCTGCTGAAATGAAATTCGGCGCATAGGCAAACGTTTGTTCGTGGCCGAAAACGGTGCCGCCCCCAAATCGAATACCGAACGTGCCAAAAGTGTGCGGGTCGAAACTGCTGATCGTCGATGCTGTGGCAGTCGCGGTTTGCACGTTGAGCTTGCCCTGGCGCTCGGCGGCGCCAAACAAGGTCAAGTCGCTGCCGTACACGGGAACTGTTGCGAGAAAACATGCGAGTAAGAGAAAACATCCAATGATTTTCATGAGCGAAATTATAATGCAGTGCCTTTTATAGAAAAGTTCGATTCCTACAGAAATTTGTAGGCGAAACCGTGATGTCGTCCGCTTGGCTATATTTATGAGTAAGCTAAACTCCCCTCCTCGTGAGGAGGGGTGTCTGCGCCATCCAGAAAAAGACGCGAAGCCACCGAATCGGCGCAGACGGGGTGGTCGCTCACACGAGAGTCTTCCTCGGAGCGACCACCTCATGAGGAGGGGAATATTACTCTCTTTCCTGATGCTGCTGCTTGGCGGCGTGTGCCTTGCACAGATCGATGAAGCCCGTGAGGCTATCGACCGTGGTGAATATGTCCGGGCAGTGAACATTTTGTCGGAGACCTTAGCCAAGCAGCCCGCCGCCGATGCATACCTGTATCTCGGCATCGCCTATTTCCGCATGAAGGAGTACCAGAAAGCAGAAGATACATTTACCGAGGGCAGCAAGCGCTATCCGGATGACTCACGCTTTCACAATGAACTGGCCAACCTGTTTCTCGAAAACAACAACCTCGAGTCTGCGAGATCGGCGCTGCG
>DATFXZ010000341.1:0-8529 GCA_035315305.1 Terriglobia bacterium
CCACCACTCTGCATTCAATCTGCACGGCCATTCACGTCAGGTTTCTTTCAAGAAAAACTTCCACGGTTTTCGCACATTCACTCTGGACCATTGTGATTAGGCGGGGCGGCGCCAATGGAAGCCGTCGTGCCACGCGGGCACTTATGAAAGACCATCGAAAACCCAACAGACAGGATCTAAGGAATAGTTCTCGATGGACGATTCGTCTCTACGACTCGCTGGAAGGGATTGAATCCACCGAGGACCACTACTACGTTGCCTTCTCTGAAGAGGAGACTTCCGAACTCAACGAACCTCACGATCGCGCGAAACACTTGCGGTCGGATCCCATTGAAGACTGATTGAGTGATAATCAGAATTCGGATGGACTACTAGCACCATCCCCTCCTCGCACCACGAGGAGGGGAATGCGCTCGCTGGAAGCTCTACCCATTTACAAGAGCAGAGAAGGAGATCTCCATGCCCGCATACGTTGTGGTGGATCTGGAAATCATCAACCACGAAGAATTCGAAGCGTACAAACACCTTGTGCCCGCCACGATTGCGAAATATGGCGGCCGTTACTTGGCTCGCGGCGGAGAGGTGCAAACGCTCGACGGCGATTGGTGTCCGAAGCGGTTTGTGCTTTTGGAATTTTCTTCAGTTAATCAAGCTAAAGCGTGGTTCGATTCGCCCGAGTACTCGAAGCCGAAAGCTCTTCGTGAACGGTCTGCGCGATCAAACATCATTGTGGTTGAAGGCGTTTGAGAGCGATTGGCGGTTTTAGCGAATGATTTCCTTGACCCGTCCCACGACTCCGTTATCCAGCATCACTTTTATTCCGTGTGGATGAGTTGGAGACTTCGTCAGGATTTGTTTCACGATTCCTTCCGTCAATTGTCCCGTGCGTTGATTCTGTTTTTCGACCACACGCACTTTCATGCCTGGTTGAATCGCGGATCTGGTGCGGCCATCCATCATTTGGACATGCTGACGACGTCGTAGTACGTTCGGATATCGCCCGCGCTGAACCCCTTCAAAAGTTCCGGAATTGAACTCAAGAGAGATGCCGATCGCAATCCGAACCCGCTCGGTTGATTCGTGGCGGCCTGTCCATTGAACACTGACCGAATGAACGAACTCGTTGGATCGAGCGGAAGAGTTTCAATGTTGCGATAGAACTTGCTCCAGTCGTCATTCTGCTGAAACAGATATTGTTCGACATTCGATACATAAAATGCGCTGACGAACGCGTCGTGCTCCTTCAGATAGGCGCCAACAGCGCGAATTGCTTTAGATCCGGCAAAATCGCCTACCACCGGTACGATCAAATTCTTCTTTTGAAAGTCCTGAAGGATTCTGAAGTTTTCTTCCGTTCCCAGGTAACCACGGTTGATGCCCTCTTCGTCCGTCATCTGCATCATTTCGGCATAAGAAGGCATTCGCCTGCCGAACCCGCCGCCTGCAACTCCGTTGTAGGTCAAATCAGGGCCTCCGGCGTAGAAGGAACTGAAGATATATTGGATACTCGCTTCATCATCGGCCGAGAGTTTGAATTTGTGATGCTCTCGAAGCTGGTTCTTGATCGCCTGGAAAGTTTGCACAAACAATTGGCGGTTGGGGGCAATCTCATCGTAGGCACTAAACAATTCTTCCGCTGTAGATGACTTACCGACATTCTCAGGGCGCGGGCGTGAAAAAAGCTTCGAGAGGAAGTCCGCGCGGTCTGAGGACATTTCAATGATCGCCTTGTACATCAGATGCTGCATCGTGTTTTGCCGGCGGATATCGAAGATGATGGCCAGCTTCGGCAGCGTCGCCACGATGTATGTGAAGTTCTGATCCGGGCCCACGCCCAGATAAACGCCTCCTGGAGTCGTTTTCTTCAGATTCTTGATGACGTACTGAAACGTCGCCTCATTGGATACGAAGTTGTCGGAGCGGAAATATCCGCCGGTTTCCGAAAATTCAGTGACCATGTTCCAAAAAACTTCATCGCTGAGCTGCTGCGGAAGGCGGTCAGTTGCCAGAGTCAGGGGCCCAAGGAGGGCGATGAGCGTCGTAGCGGCTGCAAGGACGATGCGGCGTCGAGTTGTTAACATGGATTCATTGTGGCTTGAGTTACTCGCCCGTGGCAAATTGCATCTTGAACTAGAGTTTGGGCAACGCGACTGTATCACACCTGTGAAATGTCGTCACACCGCCGCGCACTGCGTATGGTCTAAATCAATTACTTATCCCCTGGCCACGTAGTTGCATAATGTGGCCCGCATGAGAGCAGGTTTGCTTTTAGTCTTCGTCTTCATCCTCATCCTCCTGACAGCGCCTCCATACGTCTGTGCTGAACCACAGGCTGGAATTAATCCCCGTGGAGTTGTCGAAACCGCCGAGATTTCCGGTATTGACGAAAACGAGATCAGCGACGACATTCACGACGCTGTTCGCGAGCTCATCGGAAAACCCTTCGATCAGCAGTCAGCCGATGATGTAGTTGCGCGCATTCAGGCTGACAAGCCCGAGTTCACCGTAACAACGCGACTTCTTGCAGGCGACGATTCCGATCGTGTACGAGTCGTGTTTTTCCTCGAGAAGGGCGGCGCTGAGCTTGGCGGAGAAGGAAATATCAATTCGCGTTATACGGTGGAGCGCGTTGAGATCGAGGGTTATGAAGAATCGAAGCTCAGCACGCCGATTCGCAATGATCTCAAAACTCTGGTTGGCGAGAAACTGGACCAGCGAAAGGCCGATGCGATTCGGCATCGCATCGAAGATGAGCTTAAGCCAAGACACTACGTCACCAGGCGCATTGTGAAAGGTAGCGATCGTCAACATATTGTCGTCGTCTTCGAAGTAAAGGATGTTCGTTGGATTCCCTTCATAGCGCAGCCACCGCAACACATCCTTTATCACTCGAAACAAAACTTCAGCGCTGTAGTGACTGCCCCGATCCCGCTTGGCGATGCAACGCGATTTGTTTTTGGGTTGGCTGACGATCAGGACCAATTGATTGAGCGCTTCGCCGGGTTCCATCTCGGTTTCGAGACGACGAAGCTTGCTACCAACCGTCTCGGATTAGCCTTGAGATACGCGCGATATCACGACCGATGGCAGCCATCCACAGTTGAGGCAAGCGCAACCAGTATTTACCGCGAGCGAAATACTTTCGATCCCACGATAACGTTCGCGTTCGATCCTCGGCTCCGGCTGACTGCCGGAGTCAGTACATCCGAATTACAAATGCAATACCCGGTTATTCACCGCACGAATGCAAACGCGGCAGTGGCGTCATTGACTTTCGAAAATGCATGGCGGCAATCCAACGGCGAGAAGCATTCGGTGCGGGCCGTCTACGACCTGCGTGCCGGGAATCACAATCTCGACAGTGACTTTATATATACGCGCCATTTTGCTTTCGGTGAGTACGTGTACGGCCACGGAAAACAACAGCTGTTGGTCAATTTTCTTGCCGGCAAAATTACGGGCAATGCTCCGTTGTTCGAACGCTTTTCTCTAGGCGACACAAGGACGCTCAGGGGCTGGAATAAGTTTGATATCGCGCCGTCAGGGGGCAATCGTGTCGTGCACGCGACGTTGCAGTACGGCATTGGCGGAATGCACATCGGTATCCGAAATGGTGGCCGCCAAACATCCGTCCATTTTGATTTCCATGTGTTCTACGACGTGGGAGCCGTCGGCGACAGTGGTTCACCGATACAGGCCAGGCATTCCGTTGGATTTGGTATCGGGCCGGCGGGTGGTTTTTTCATGGGGCTGGGTTTTCCGATCCGGTCCAATCGCGTCGAACCTGTTTTCATGACGGGGTTCCGGTTTTGAGGAAGCTGGCCATAACCTCACTACTGCTTATTTCGCTCGGGACGATGCTGCGAGGACAATCGCTCACGGCTCGCGTCGACGGTGATCAGTTGCGCATCGCCGCTGCACGGTTGCACTTTCTTACCGGAGAAGCCCTCAACCGGTTGCGCGACGGCGCGACGGTGAAGTATGAATTTCAGCTCACTGCCAAAACGGAGAAGAGCGGCGGGGTGTTGGCGCGTTCGCAGCAACAATTCGCAATCAGCTACGATCTCTGGGAGGAAAAGTTTGCCGTGACCAAATTGGGATCCTCGCCCCGATCGATCTCCCATCTTTCCGCGGCAGCGGCCGAAGCCTGGTGCGTTGACAATGTAACGATCCCGGTTGCCACTCTCAAAACGAATCAGCCCTTCTGGATTCGATTCGAATATCGCGCTCAGGAGTCCGGGGCCTCGGCGGAACAGTCCGACAATTCCGGTTTCACACTGACAGGTCTCATTGATATCTTCAGCCGGCGAACGCGTAGCGAGCAGCTGCATGGATCCGAGGAGGTCGGGCCCCTACGTCTCGAAGGCTTGAAGAGAAAATGAATCGACTTCGGAACAGGTTGATCATTGCTTTCCTTGCAGCTACCGTCATCCCGCTGGCGGCGACGCTATGGATCGCGACATCCTTGCTCGATCGGAGCCTGGCCTTTACGACGACCAAGGAACTCGATGAACTCTCGAAATCACTGGAGCAAACCGCGCGAGAGTTTTATCAGCAAGCGCGGGAAAATCTGAAGTTTGACGCTGCAACCGGCCGCGTCTCGCCCGTGCAGTACACTGCAGGTCAGAGAGAAACATGGCCCGCAGCCATGAAAGAATTTTGGGAGAGCACGGAGCCGGAGAGATTCGCTTCAGCCGGTCCAAGCGGCGAACGGCTTGATTACCTTGTTCGGCACGGCGAGGATGTTTGGGTCTACTCGCGTGAACTCGGCAATATTCGGATGCAGGAAATTTCCGGTCAGTACCGTCGCGCTCGCGAGATTGTTTCGGATGCGCGCGAGAGAGATTTAAGGCGTGGGCTTACTGTTACCTTCATCATTTTGGCAGTGGCCGTGTGGTTCGTCGCACTCGTTTCGCTGATTTACCTCGCGCACCGTATCAGCCGTCCCATCCAGGAATTGACGGGTGGCCTCTCTGAACTTGCTTCCGGGAATCTTCAAGTACGGCTCAACTCCGAAGGCAACGATGAAACAGGTCGCGCGATTCGCGCGTTCAACAATACGGCCGGACAGCTTCAGCAGAGCCGCGAACGTCTTGTATATCTCACCCAGATTGCGAGCTGGCAAATGATGGGTCGCAAGATGGCGCATGAATTGAAGAATTCGCTGACGCCAATTCGCCTCGCTGTAGAAGAGATCGCTGCGCGGCAGACCGAAGCGAACCGTCGCTTCATGGATCGGGCCGTTCAGATTGTCGTTGACGAAATTGAAACCCTAGAAAGGCGCGTGCGCGCATTTTCGGAATTTTCGAGCGAGCCCTCCGCGCATCCTTCGACACTCGACGTCAACAGTCTCGTTAACGAACGACTATCGTTATTGCGGCCTTGCCATGCCGGCGTGACTTATACGGCCCGCCTCGCAGATAGCTGTCCGCAGGCTTTTGCAGACGCGGATCAAGTGAAAGGCATTCTGACAAATCTTCTCGAGAATGCGGCCGAGGCCGCCGGCCCTGGCGGGCAGGTAATGAGTGTAACGTCGGCAGAAGACAGTCACGTGGTTGTTGAGATTCACGACTCTGGTCCAGGGCTGAGCGAAGAGGCTTCACGATCTCTTTTCGAACCGACAATTACATTCAAGAAGCGCGGCATGGGTTTGGGCCTGTCGATCGCTCGAAAGAGCGCTTTGCTGAACGGTGGGGATATCATGCTTGTCGAAAGTGAACTGGGAGGCGCTGGATTTAGGGTGGTTTTGCCCCGGAAAATGTAGTTAGTCCATTTTTCAAATTGAACTGACAGATGGCTTCGAAACGTATCCTCGTCGTCGACGACGAACCCAACATTGGCCTCTCGCTCCAAATGATCCTGGAAGGCGAAGGCTACGATGTTCTGATCTGCCAAACCGCGGCCGAATTTCGCGCGCGCGCCTTCAGTCGCCGCCCTGACGTTTGCCTCTTGGACGTACGGCTTCCCGACGGTAATGGTATCGACCTGCTCCGCTTTCTTCGCGAGAACGATGATCGGGTGCCTGCCGTCATGATCTCCGGACATGGAACCATCGCCGATGCAGTCGAAGCCATTCGTGCCGGTGCTTTCGATTTTTTGGAAAAGCCGCTGAGCCGCGAAAAGGTTCTTGTTGTGGTGAAGAATGCCTTGGAACAGGGCAAGCTGCGACGAGAAAACGAGCGTTTTCGAGAAATGATCGGCGACGGACCCAAAATGATCGGGGCCAGCGCGGCGTTTGAACATGCGGTTGAGCAGGCATCGCTCGTTGCAAAATCCGATGCGCGTGTGCTCCTCATTGGAGAATCGGGAACAGGCAAGGAACTGCTTGCCGCTCACATCCACCATGAAAGTCCGTTTGCTGCCGGGCCGTTCGTAAAGGTGAATTGCGCTGCGATTCCAACAGAGCTGTTGGAGAGTGAGCTGTTCGGCCACGAAAAGGGGGCATTTACGGGGGCAGTGTCCGCGAGACGCGGGAAGTTTGAGCTGGCTGACGGCGGCACCATCTTTCTTGACGAAGTTGGTGATCTTCACCAGGAGTCGCAAGCCAAACTACTTCGCGTCCTGCAAGAGGGTGAATTTCAGCGCGTTGGAGGCGAACGGACGTTGCGCGTCAGTGTTCGTGTGATCTCCGCTACAAATCGCGACCTTCAGGCCTTGGTTGGTCAAAACAAATTTCGCGAGGACCTCTTTTATCGTCTGAGCGTCGTACCGATTCGGGTGCCGCCATTGCGCGAGCGTTCCGAAGATATTCGCTTGTTGACCGAGTACTTCCTCGACGAGTTTTGTGCCCGAAACAATTTCAGGCGAAAGACGATCGATGCAGAAGTTTTTCCCATGTTCGACCGTTACAGTTGGCCCGGCAATGCGCGCGAGCTGAAGAACGCCGTCGAACGAATGGCGATTTTGTCACCCGGCGATCGGATATCCGCTGCCGCAGTACCTCTTGAGATAAAGCTCAGTCCTGACGCCGACGCGCGTTCCAAATTGCAACAGACGCGAGAGTTCGCAGAACGGGAGAGCATTATCAAAGCCCTAGAACAAACAAACTGGAACGTTTCCGGCGCAGCTCGAGTTCTAGGTATCGAGCGAACAAATCTTCACAAACGGATTCGCGCCCTCGGCATCGGTAAATAGGGGTCAGACCCCTCGGTACCTAAATTCTGCATCCCGAGAAATTTTAGGTACCGAGGGGTCTGACCCAGGTAAAATCCCCCAAATCGTAAAGGAGAACAATGCCAATGCGCCTAAACCTTCTCGTTGCTGGAGTCATCACTTTCATCGTGGTGGCAATCTTAGCCGGCAATCTGGTTCTCAAAGCCGCTCCGTCTATTGGGTCGATCCCGCTCAACTGTAATCGGGCTTGCTTGGAAAACCTGGTGGAGCAATACCTGACAGCTCTTGTTGCACATGATCCAAAGCGGCTGCCTCTCTCGAGAGACGTGATGTATACCGAAAACGATCAGGTGATGGAAATTGGCGATGGCTTCTGGAAAACAGTTGAGGGTCGTGGCAACTACACCCACATTTTTGCCGACCCGGATTTCGCGCAAGTCGCGTACATGGGAACAATGCGCGAAGCCGGCGGCCCTATCTTGATGAGTCTACGGCTTCGGGTCGAACTGGGCCGCATTACAGAAGTTGAGAGTGTTTATTTCAAACCGGGCGGTGGTGGTCCCAACAATATCGCTGAAATGGACAAGCCTTACACGCCGGAGCAATTCTGGTTCAAGTCGATTCCGCCCGCCGAGCGCTTATCCCGTCAGGAACTGATCAGCATCGCGGATGCTTACTTCAGCGGGCTGCAGAAGAACGACGGGAAAGGTGTGAACGGAACAGGCACGTATCCATTTACCAACGACTGCCATCGCGTCGAAAATGGTTCTCCTACGACGAATGTTCCGCGCCCAGAGAACGAGGCTCCCGGGACGATCAATGCGTTTTCTATGGATTGCTTATCGCAGTTCAAGCTTGGATACTACTTTGTCGTGCAGAACATTCATGATCGCCGCTATCCCGTGGTGGACCAGGAGCGCGGTGTGGTTTGGTCGCACGCAATCTTCGATCAGGGCACCGTCAATCAAGGTGTTCTTTCCGATGGCCGGCCATATCAGTTCAGAGGCTTCAACCGCCCGTCGAGCATCCTCGTGACTGAGGCATTCCTCATCGAGAATGGAAAAATCCGGCGCGTGGAAATGATCGGCCCCGGCATTACATATCATCTGAACTCTCCATGGCCGGGCGGCCGCAGCGGAAATTAATCGCGATGAAGATCATCGCCGTCCTGGCGCTGTTATTCCTTGCTGCCGGCATTCCATACGTCGCCAGTTCCGCTGTACCTGATACTGCCAACGATAATCCCGAGTTCTATTTCACGCGTCTACGGTATCGAGAAAACGGAATGCGTGCCCGGGGCACGATGGCGAAGCCGGAGCCATACCATTGTCCCGAGTTTGGTGGAGGCAGCTTCTTTCCGCCACAGGGATGGGGCTGGGCCACCGACTATCCGGGCGCAGATTGCAAATTCATGGG
>DATFXZ010000342.1:0-2222 GCA_035315305.1 Terriglobia bacterium
CGCGTCGACGTTTTGTTGGGTGACGCCGAGTTCTTCGGCATCGACCATGGCCTCGTGCGTCCAGCGCACGAGATCCTCCCAGCCGTCATCGCCTTGGCGGACAGCGGGAGCGAGCGGCTCCTTGGAAATGATTTCCGGCAATACGATATGCGCGTTCGGATCGGTTAGGCGCAGCCGTTCGGCATAGAGGCCTGACGAGTCGGTCGTATAGGCATCACAACGGCCGGTGTCGTAAGCCCTGACCGCCTCAGTAGACGTCGCAAAGGTCACCGTCTTCAGCGAGATGTTGTTTGAGCGGAAATAGTCCGCGAGGTTAAGCTCGGTGGTTGTACCTTGCTGCACACAAACTGCAGCATCGCTGAGTTGGAGGGCGGAATTTATGTTCAAGGATTTTCGGACGATAAAGCCCTGACCGTCGTAATAACTCACAGCGGCGAAATCGAGCCCGAGTGTCGTATCGCGCGACATCGTCCAGGTCGTGTCGCGTGCCAACACATCGACTTCGCCGGATTGCAGAGCGGTAAACCGGTTTTGGGCCGTCAGCGGCACAAATTTTACTTTCGTCGGATCGTTGAAGATTGCCGCCGCCATAGCACGGCAGTAGTCGACATCGAATCCGGTCCAATTGCCTTGTGGATCGGGCATGCCGAAGCCGGCCAGCACGCCGTTCGCGCCGCAAATGAGCTGACCGCGATCTTGAACGGCTTTGAGCGTCTGCGCGGACGCCGCTTGCGGACCAAACGCCAGCATCACTGCAATGGCGAACGCCTTAGCTAAACGTCTCATGATCGCATCGTCGATCAGCTCGAAGTCAATTTCGGTCAGTTCATGTTCATGTTTGCTCACAACCAGCACTCCTGAAAAAGTAAAAAAGTAAGGTGTTCGTTTCGCAGCTCAGCCAGGCGGCCTAAGTTTCGCACGGACGGGTCGCGGAAGTTCGACGATTCCGAAAGTCCCGTGGGAACTTTGGCGCTCTTCGTGTGCTTGGCGCTCGCGCTTCCGATCCTGTCACAACCGAACCGCGCGCCGACCAATACAGCAAGGATTTGCAACCACGAAACCGAGTCTGGCGCCACGTTACAAAGCAGTTTCGGTTAATGTCCGCTTACCCCCTGCTCCCCTCGGCTGCTGTCGCTTCGAGTTCGGCGCTGATCCGCGACCAAAAGTGCGGATCGTCACGATCAGCAGGATTTGTATTCTGAATCAATTCGGCGAGGAGTGCGGCGCGCTCCTTGCTGCATTTTGGCTCTCTGACTGGAAACTGTCTGTCTCCGTAAATCGATTGATAAAATCTCGTCCAGTCAAAGCACCGTCCGGGATCGGCTTTTCCGCGGTGGCCGGCGATTTGTTCGTGGCCGACGATGCGATCGGGATTGTTGAGCGTGGGAAAGCGATTCTTGAGGTGGAGTATCAACTCTTTGAGCGATTCGTATTGTGCGTCCCAGAACGGAAAGACGTTGCCGTTCAAGTTGACGATCTCGATACCGATGGAGAATTCGTTGAAAGCCCGAAGCGTTTTGGCTCCGACGTTGAAGAAGGTCTCACCGGCGTGCGCGCCTTGCCGGATCGGGCCGGAATAAAAGTTCCCGAGATCGTAGAGGTCACCGTTTTCCGTCAAGACAAAGTGGGCGCAGAGTTTTTTCTCTCGATCGCTGAAGATTTGCAGCGTGCGTTCCAGACTACATGCCGTGTAGTGAATGACGACATATTCGACGGGAATCAGGTTGTCCGAAAAGTTAGGGCTGGGATGATCAATGCGTTTCAATTCTTGGCTCCAGTTCGTCAGCGACGACATCAGAACAATTTTCGCACTCACAATCCGAATGACGATAGGTCGAGAAGTGATGCACCAAACATGTTCGCCCATATCTCGACCGCGATCCGGGCGCACAACGCGACGCCAAAGCTAGGAACGGCGCATGCCAGTATGAATGGCATGTCCGGGAGGACATGGTCATCGGCAGCACGCGTTCGTCTGTTGCGCGCGCAGGGCGACCGACCAGTCGGGCGAAATGTGTTTCAACGTCGATTTGCGCAGTAACGATTCCCAGAGACTGATGTCCGCTTAGGGCCATTGGCGCACATCGGCGGCATGCCTGCCCTTATTCAGAACGCATTCGCGCCGACCCCGCCCCCATTACCATCATTGATGGCTGCGGGCCGGCATTTTACCGTCCCTCTCGCGCTATGAGTTCGACGGATAATTGCGCTAAACATGGCTC
>DATFXZ010000343.1:0-5791 GCA_035315305.1 Terriglobia bacterium
GTCGAGATAGCCAAGGTCCGTTTGAACGTACTCATCGATCGCGTAGGTTTCAACCGGAACACCATCGACCGAATCCGGTGTCATGCTGCGGATATATGGGACGGTGCTGTTCGGCATTAAGCCGCGCCGAAATCGCTCGACGTGGCCGTTTACCCCGTACTTGCTCGGCTTGATGATGACGACGCGCAGCATGCTTGATGATAGTCCCCGATCGTGAAGAGGTAAAGTTATGCGTTGATGATGAAAGTCGAAACCCAGCGCGCTTCACTTGCCCAAGTGGGGGCGGTCCTTCTCGTTCTCATTGCAGACGTATTCAAGGAGGTCGCTGTCCGGTATCAGCTTCAATTCAGTGCTGATGGTGAACGGTCGCGTGTAATACTTCGGGTCATTGAAAGCGATCTCCAGATCCATGTGGCCAAAATCGCGGCGGCGATAACGCTCTGTAATGTGCATGGATTCGCTGCGCGGGTGGCCGAATCCGTCCAGCCAACCCCGGTCATTGAAGCCGACCGTGTCGACTACAAGAGTATTGCCCTCCCAGCGCCCGACTGAATATCCCATCCAGGTCGGATCCGGGTCCTTCGGGAGAGGACGGCCGTCCGTGTGAATCTGGCGAGGAGGATCGGCGGTTTCAGACAACATCACAATCTCCAGTGGAGTGTGGATCATCTTGAACGTGAAAACCAGCAGCGCGAGCGGGATGCTACCCGGAAGGCATTGAGTGTGGGGATATTCCAGCGGGTTTTCCTGGCGCCGCTTCAGGATTAAAGCGGCCTCCGGCCGAAGCGGCTCCTCTTCCGGCTTCATGCCCCAAAATACGTTCAGCACATGTTTGGTAATATCGTGCGTATCCACTTGCAGAGCGGTGAACCCCTTGCCGAGGACACGTTCGTATTCGTGCTCGGGAGTCTTTTCTGCCTGCCAGAGCCCGGAGAGATCGGGCTTACCATCCAGGCGTGGTGCGGGAGCAGTCAAGTTCGGTTTGCCGTCTTTCGTGCGGGGAGTCCGCGCATCGGGATACTTCAGCCACTGCGCAGGCGAGTACGTGACCGCACCGAGAAGCATGATTCCGAGGGCCGTGCAGGTTAGGCGCATAACGCGCAATCTTACCCCTGCTCGTCAAGAAACCCTAAGTAAAGGTTAACGGAAATAGGTTACGGACCCAGAAGTGAACGGAGCTTGTCTGCCAACTCGCGAGACCTGGCCCGTGAGTCCGACGAGTCCGCGCGACGGTCTGCAATAGAATTCGCAAAATCAATCGTGTCCCGCATTGCTTTCATGAAGGCACTGATTCTTCCTTCTGTCCGGGCCGGCCCCGTGCCGTCGTCCTCGACGACTGTCTGGGCGGTGCGCTCCAGATTGTTCAGGCTGACGGCGAGACCGGGGTGAGCAGAGCCGCCGACAAAGGCCGTATTCTGTCGCGTCGCCTGAATGATCTCCAATGCAGCCGCGGCCGCAGCCTTCGGCGTAATGTCTCGCACCACAACGTGCGCCGCAGGCTCCGGTTCGATGACGGCTTTCTGCTTGGGCGGATATGCTGCAAACGATTTCTTTACGTCCTCGGGCAGCTTCTGCGCGAGTCTCGAATTGTTCTTCTCGTTGTTACGGAAAACACTACGCCAGATCAAACTGTTTGCATCGCGTTTCACCAGATCAATCACCAACGTGCCCTGGCTGAAAGCGGCCGGGCCGCCACGCGTTTCGCTGTAGTCTTCTCCGGTGATGCTGAAGTCCACTAGGATATCGGGACTACCGACTGTCTCTTTCAATCCCTTTGCCTTCAGTTCAGCTCGAATGGCATCTGCGATTTTCTTCCCGACTATGGCGTTATTCAGCTCAGGTCTTGGGCTGTTGATTTTTCCTTCGCGCACGGCAAAGGTCTTGAGAGTCGAAAAGTTCGTGTGCTGATCGAAATCGACGCTATGCTCATCCGCAAGAAGTGCGGTTGCACACAACATCAAGCTCATCCAGAGCGCGGTTACTCGCATAGGTTCGGTCTAGATCATCGACAAGCCATCATTTCAGAGCAGCGAGGCTAGGACCGGACTGTCCTCGAGGCAGCAGGCTAGGACCGGATGGGGAGAAGACAGTGGACGTCTTGATACGCGGGTCAATGAGAACACCCACGAAGCAATTCTGCATCTCGTCCCAATTCTGGTCTCCCCAGACGACAAGTTTGCTGGGATCGGGATTGTACTTGTTATTCGCAGAGTTGTCGTAGTGAGCGACTCCAATGATGCGCGTTCCCTTAGGCAGGAGCTTGGGTTCCGCAAGGTCGTATCCCATTTGCCAATTGAAGTCCCATTTCGCCTTGAAAATCGTTTCCGTCTGTCCTGATGGATATACAAGCCGAAACTCGTAGTCTTTGCCGCGAAGATGCATATGCGGTTGCACGTACACCAGCTTCATGTCGACGTTTGTTGTCATTTCCGAAACAACTTCCGCATTTGACTCGCGCGGCGGAATCGCGAGATTTGATGCCGTCGGGCCGTTGTGCATGAAGTAGCGCAGCTTCGGCCGCTGTTTTGCAAACACCAGGCCTACCCGCGATCGATCAGTAGCGGGTTTGCCGACCGCCGTATAGTGGAGGTTGAACACGAGGTCCGATCCCTTGGGGATGAATTTCGCCGATTCGAACAGGCTGAAATTCTGTTCACCAAGTCCCGGATTGAACTTCCCAAGTGTTTCCGGCGCCTCTTCTTTAGCCATAACGAGACTGCCTGTTTCGTATGCTTCGCCCGGCACGGCATCCTTCATGAAATTCGAGTCCGGCGGCCGAACGAGCACTCGGCCGTGATGCAGAACCTTTGGATTTCCCGGACGCATTTCGGCAGCAATGACCCAGACGTCTTCAGGAAAATTCACCTTTACGAGAACATTCTGATAGTTGACGGTGCCGCTAGCCGGGACATTGAAGTCCTTCGGCATTTCGATGATCATGTCCGGCTTGATATTCCATCCATCCTGGAACGTAATCGGTGCGGGTTTATCTTTTTCGTCACCCTCGGGAGCGCCCGCGTCCGCCCATGCGCTGATGGTTTTGATTTCGGCATCATTCAGACGGCGATCATTAGCGAAGTGTCCGTAAGCAGGGTCCGCAAACCACGGCGGCATCTGGCGGCTGACAACGGCCTCCTTCATTCCCTTAGCCCAGGGACGTGTCTCGTTGTAGGTGAGGAACGACATCGGAGCAATCTCGCCCGGCCGGTGACATGTCTGGCAATTCTTTTGCAGTAATGGCAGGACGTCCTTATTAAATGTGACGGCCCCGTTTTTGGTTTCCTCCGCGCCCTTTGCGAGCATTGAGGCAGTAATCGTTGCGAGTCCGATTAACAGAACAATTAAAGCGGTGCGTTTGGTTCGCATTTTGCTTCCTCCGAGACAATCCCATACTTATAGTTGAGTCGCCAGGTGAAACGCAATGATCTCTCCTCTGTTGCGGAGGCTAGCAGACCGTTGCCTTCGAAAAGGTAGCTTCGAGATACGCGACTATCAGTGGATGGGGGTTACCGGGCCGTGAGACGACTTGAGGGACAAACAAAGTGGAAATGAAAAACGGATGTCCCGGCAATTCAATCATGCGCGCCGTGCCGTCCTCGTCATAACCGGAAACTCGCAAGTCTTTGCTCAGAACGTGTCCGGCAAAAGCTTCATTCAGGCCATAGTTGCACGCGAAGATTTCGGTTGCGTCAGACTTGCCGTAAATCCGCTGTGCCTGGGTGCCCGGCACAATCCTCACGTTTCGTTCCTGCCCGACAAGCGAGCAGCTCAGTTTGGTGATTAGTTTTAATGATGCATTTGGCGAGGATTCTTCGTGATCTGCGTCGTTAAGCCCCAACACATTGCGTGCATACTCTACCAGAGCATGTTGAAATCCTCCTCACGTTCCAACGAAGGGCACACCTCTTTCGCGCGCAAAGCGGATCGCGCACAACGCGCCTTCCATACTCCGATAAGGACTACTTGTTCCACACCAGATTGCGTCGCATTCTCCGAGGCGAGTTTCGACAGAAGCGTTGTCGATCGAATCGGTATCGATCCACAGCGAAACGGCTGGCATATCCAGAGCGCGGGCAGCGTGCTCGACGGACTCCTCCGTAGCGACATGGTATTTGTTCTTTGAATCGTAGTCGGCAACGATTCCGACGCGGATTGCGCGCTTCATGTTAAAGAAAGTGTACACGAGGATGCCGAGTGTGTTGATACTCGCTGTTGTGTGTAAGACAACTATTCTGTTACTTTTGATGTTTTCACGTTTTCGTCCGGGGACTGTCAGTGCTGCATGAGTACAAGGGAAAGTGGCCGAAGCTAGGCGAGCGAGTTTACATCGCTGAAGGCGCTCAGATCGTTGGCGACGTGGAAATCGGGGATCACTCGAGCATTTGGTATAACTGCGTGATTCGGGGCGACGTGGATATCGTTCGCATTGGCCATCACACGAACATTCAGGACGCATCGATCGGCCATGTTATGAGGAACGAATGCCCGCTTATTCTCCGCGATTATGTGACGGTCGGCCATGGCGTGATGCTGCATGGGTGCACCGTGGAATCGCATTGCTTGATCGGAATGCGCGCCACGCTCTTGAATAACGTCGTCGTCGGCGAGTATTCAATCGTGGGCGCCGGGGCCGTTATCACGGAAGGCAAGAAGATACCGCCGCGAAGTCTCGTTCTCGGTGTACCTGCCAAGGTGAAACGCTCTTTGAGTGAAGAAGAGGTGGCAAGTATCGACGAATACGCGCGCCGTTATTACGAGTACAAAGAAACGTACCTGGCAATGAAAGCAAAGTAGGCGCGCAGCCAAACTAAGTATAAAAATGATTCAAGCCATTCGCGGTACCTACGACGTCCTTCCAGCCGATATCGGGATATGGCACGCCGTTGAAAGCCGTTTGAGACAGACATTCCATCTGTATGGATTCGGTGAAATCCGCACGCCGATCTTTGAAGCGACCGAATTGTTTGTTCGCGGTGTCGGCGAGGAAACCGACATTGTGTCAAAGGAGATGTACACGTTTGCGGATCGCGACGAAAGCAAGTCGCTAACTCTGCGTCCGGAAGGCACAGCACCCGTCATCCGTGCATACATCGAGCACCAGCTTCAAAACGAAGCTCGAATGCTGAAGCTCTATTACATCGGCCCAATGTTTCGTCGGGAGCGGCCGCAGAAGGGACGCTATCGCCAGCACGTGCAGGCCGGAGCTGAAGTGCTTTCGAGCACAGACAACCCCGCCATCGAAGCAGAAGTCATGGAGATGTTGACTGGAGTTCTCAGCGGCATCGGTATTCCCGATCTCCAGGTTAACGTCAATTCCGTCGGTGACCGAGAATGCAGACCGGCCTACGTTCAATTGCTTAAGAGCGAGATTCGGGCCCGCGCCGACCGCTTCTGCGAAGATTGCCGCCGGCGTGGCGAGAGAAATCCGCTGCGCGTATTCGATTGCAAAGTTGCGTCGTGCCAACCTGTGATCGCCGAACTACCGACGATTACGGACCGACTGTGTGACGGCTGCCGCAGCCACTTTGAAAAATTTAAATCGTATCTGACCGAGAGGAATATCGATTTTCGCGTGGACCCGAAGCTTGTGCGCGGGCTGGACTACTACACGCGAACCACATTCGAGATTACGTCCGGCCGCCTTGGCGCGCAGAACACTGTAGCCGGCGGTGGCCGTTATGACGGCCTAGCCGAAGAGCTCGACGGTCCGCCGACTAAAGGCTTCGGATTTGGTATGGGGCTCGAGCGCCTGATTCTTTCGATTGCGGATCCGGCCTCGCTGGTGCCGGAT
>DATFXZ010000344.1:0-5779 GCA_035315305.1 Terriglobia bacterium
TGCTCCACGCTGCCCGCGAGTGACGAAAGGTCGCGCAATGAGAAAACACAATGCGATAAAAATTGCCGTCCTGGAAACTCTTGTCATGACCGACAAATCTAACGAAGTTTGTGAAGCATTGCCAGCACAGCGAAACGAGACTCGTGCCGACAGATCAATGCACCACTGCCTCGCCCACGTGGCCTTGGCCGTACAGCCTTAAGGCCTCCGATCAGGACAGGGCCTGAAGATTCGACAATTTGGCAGGTCCTTTAGAGAGGACCGTGTATCCTGAAATTGGCCATGAAAAAGTTTTTGGTTCGTAGAGCACGCGTTCAGTGAGCAAGCCTTCCGAGGGAAGAGCCATGGGTACGAAAATTCCGATTGCGAGTGCTGCTGTCCTCTAGCGGAGCTTGAGGGTGAAGTACCGTGACGGATCTCTTTTGGATTAGCGCACTCGCGCCCTGGCTGCTTACGCCCGAGACGGCGCTGCTGCTCGTGGGCGGCTTCGTCGTCGGCATCTTCTCCGTCATTATCGGCGGCGGGTTCTTCGTTTCCATTCCGCTCTTGCAATTCCTTTTCCCGAGCGTCTCCTACGGTGCCATCGTCGGGAACCTCAAGGTCGGCTCCTTCTTCCGCGGCATCGGCTCCACGATCACGAACCGGAAGGAAATAGACTGGCTCGGGAACCTCCTCTGGTCCGTGCCGCTCGTCATTGGCACGGTGCTCGGTGTCATGGTCATCGCACACTTGCACCAACGCTGGATGCTCCCGGCCATCATCGCGGCAATCACGCTTTCCGAGCTCGCTCCCTGGCTAGCGAAGCACATCACGAAAGGCTCCTTCCAAGCCGCGTCGCTCGCGACCGGCGCCTACGCAGGGTTCCTCGGTGCCGGCATCGGCATCATCCTGGTCGGCCTCCTCCGTCTCAAGCATCCCGCGGTCGAGACAATCGCTCACGTGAAGATACAGGCGCGTTTTATCGAATGGCTCATCGGCCTCGTCGCCGTCATAGCGCATTACTTCCACGGGAACCTCATCCTCGCCTTGTGGCTCGTTTGGTCGGTGGGGAGCTTAGCGGGCGGGCTCGCGGGCGGTGTTCTCTTGGAGAAGCTGGGTGCGATGTCGGGGAAGATCCAGAAGAGCGTGCTCCGTCTTGCGTATCTCGTCGCGATCGCCGGAGCCCTGCCGCCGTTCCTGAATTAGGGAAAGAGGTAAGAGGTAAAGGGATGAGGATTTTGGGGCGATCCGCATTTCTCTAAATGCACGGTCGAAGCGACATTCCTCGCCCGTCTTTCTCTACTATCTCTGATCCCGTCCAGCCACATCGAAACTCTGCAGTCTCCCGCAAAAGAAGTCCGACAAAACCGCACTTCTCACAATAGCCGCAGACTTGATTCATTATTAGATTTCTTAAGTCGCCACTGCAGACTGTTCCGTTCGAATCATGCGAATGTTGGAAGAAACCTGTTGAAACATAGATCCCTACAGATCACGGCACGGACAGCCAATCGTTCTGATGAGCGGTCACACATACGAAAGCAGGACTCTATCTCGATACCGGCTATAGGGTAGACCAGTACCGCCAGCCTTGGTCAGACAGCGATACGTTCGCTGTGTCCGTTGCGGCTTCGCACCCCACACGTGCGATCGTACTGAGAGGACGGAAATTCATCGGAGTAGCTTTCATGAGTATCATCAGCCGCACGCCTCGGTTCTTTCGAATTTTATTACTGCTCACCTTCGTTCTCGCAATTGCAGTAATTCATATTGAAGGTCACGCCATTCTGAAATCGTCATCTCCTGCGAACGGCGGATTCGTCACCCACCCCGACATGGCCGTCAAGCTTACGTTCAATGTGCGTGTGGATGCTGCACGCTCCAAGCTTGAGCTCCTGATGCCTGACGCTTCGACCGTTGAGCTTCCCATCGACAAGTCGCCTTCTCCGGACATAATCGTCTCCAAGCTGACCGGCCTGAAGCCCGGCGCATATGTAATTCGTTGGCAAGTTCTTGCTCCGGATGGTCACATTTCTCGTGGTGAGATTCCGTTTACGGTCAGGAATCCTTAGTGTTGACTGACCTGTTAGGCCTATTCGGTCTTCTCGTCGTTCTTCTCCGCGGTGCGATCCTTTGTTTTCAAACCATCGCCGTTGGCGGAATCACTTTTCTTCTCGTTGTCGCTCGCGTCCCGCAACTCGGCCAAGAGTCGTGGCTCCATCCCGCCACGCGTCTGATTCGGTGGAGCGCGCTCGCCCTTGCGCTCGCGCAGCTCTTTTTCATCATCAGCAATACGTTCATTCTCACTTTCTCGGCCGACCTGTCCGTCGGACAGGCGCTCGGCGCAAACTATGTCATCGCCGGACTGCTCGCAATTGCGGCTGGGCTTGTCGTTTTCTTCTGGCGGAGCGGTAGGCGGAGTCGCGCCAGTCCTCTTTTAATGATTCCAGCCGTCGCGATGATCATTTCATCTGTCATGACCAGCCATTCCGCTTCCCGGATAGAGGATCGCCCTGCCCTTGTCGTTTTCACGATCATCCACTACTTCGCCACTGCTTCATGGATTGGCGGTCTGCCTTACCTGTTGTTCGTTACAAAAAGGGCAACCGATATCGACGTTCTCGCACGTATCAGCTATCGCTTCTCCCACCTTGCACAAATCAGCGTCGCATTGCTTTTTGCAGCTGGTCTTGGCCTCAGCATTTGGTATGTGGGTTCTTGGAACGCCATCTATGGCACTGCGTACGGTCTCATGCTTTCCACCAAACTGATTTTCTTCAGCTGCCTATTGCTTCTCGGAGCCGCCAATTACTTCCTGGTGCGGACAATAGGAGAGCGCTCTAAAGATCGTGACGCAAGAATCAGCTTGGGTAGGTTTGCCGAAGTCGAAATCGGTATTGGGCTCACCGTCATTCTCACTGCAGCGTCACTCACATCGCAGCCCCCCGGAGTCGACCTCACTCAGGACCGTGTCACCCTCCAAGAAATCGGCAAGCGCTATGCTCCACGCATGCCACGACTATCCAGCCCTGAACTGAAGCTGATCGCCGGGTCCACCAAAGAACTCCGCCGACGCGCTGAAGCCGAGGGCCGCAAGCTTCCGTCTGCGTTCGTTCCCGGCACGGACCCCCTCAGGGTCAATACCCCTGCAGACATTGCATGGTCAGAGTACAACCATAATTGGGCCGGCATCTTTGTATTGCTGATCGGCCTTCTCGCCTTGCTCTCTCGGAGCAACTATTTCGCATGGGCCAGGATGTGGCCACTTATCTTTTTCGGCCTCGCCGTGTTTCTGTTCTTTCGTTCCGATCCTGAGAACTGGCCACTCGGCCCAAACGGCTTCTGGGAAAGCTTTCTGGCCTCCGACGTTCTCCAACATCGAGCCGCCGTCATTCTCGTGATCATGTTCGCGATTTTTCAGTGGCGCGTGGAAACCAACCGTGTGCAGTCGCACTTTGCAGCACTGGTGTTTCCCGCGGTGTGCGCCTTTGGTGGCGTAATTTTGCTTACGCACACTCACCCTCTCGGCAACGTCAAGGAGGAGCTTCTTGTTGAGCTGAGTCACACTCCACTTGCCATTCTTGCTGTCATCGCCGGATGGTCTCGATGGCTCGAACTGCGTCTTCCTGAACCTGTCCGCACGCGCAGGCGTCTCGCGTGGGTCTGGCCTGTTTGCTTCATTCTGATTGGGCTAGTCCTGATGGACTATCATGAAGCCGATTTTTCTTAATCATATCGGAGGGCCTCAGTCGGTTGGAGTTTCGCCGCGCGACTGGCCGGCAGATATCCAAAAATCACACCCGTCATGCAGGAAACTAAAAAAGCAGCGACGATTGATATACCTGAAATGGGAATTGTCAGGCCTTCCGGAATGAATGGACGGATGACAAAAGGAATACTGGTCGCGATCAAAATACCAATTAACGCCCCGCTGGCGCTGATGATGACCGCCTCGAGCAGGAATTGATAAAGAATTTCACGTTTGGCAGCGCCGATCGCTTTGCGGACACCAATTTCGCGAGTGCGCTCGGTGACGCTCACTAACATGATGTTCATGATGCCAACGCCGCTGATAATCAGCGTTATAGAACCTACTCCGAGAAGAACAAGGCTCACCGCAAGCGATATCTTGCGCGTGGCTTCGAGAATACCTCTCAGGTCTTGAACGTCGTATAGAGCACCTTCCCGATGACGGCTTCGGAGAAGTCGTTCCGTTTCGCTGGTCACAATCGGAACGCTTTCCGGAGTCGAAGCCTGCGCGTAGAGAACTTTGACCGAATCCGTGCCGGCGTAACCCTTCATGAGGCCAAACGGTACGATGATGGATTCACGCGCAATCTCGGACTGGCCGAAGGTCGCGATACGTTCCTTGAACACGCCGATAACCGTGAATCTCAGCTCGCCGACTCGAATATCTTCTCCCACTGGGCTGACGCCAGGAAAAACGGCACGTGCGAGTTCCTCTGTCACAAGGCAGGTTTTGTCTTGAGACCGCATATCGTCGTCATCGAAGTAACGGCCGGTTACCACCAGAAGATGGCGTATCCTTTGAAAGCCTTCGGTGACTGCTACCAGGGTTACCGGACGTTCAATACCGCCGGCGACAACGGACATCTGGAGATCGTGCGTTCCTGCAGTTTCGACTACGTCCGGTATTTCGCGGCGTACCGCCTCGACATCCGCCAGCGTAATCTCATCGCCCAAAGTGGTTGCTTGTGCACCGATTCGCCTCAGTTCCCCGTAGACGAGGTTGGATCCAGCTGCTTCAACTTGCGCGACGATATAGTTTCTTCCAGCAAGCGAAATCGTGACGACCAGAACGATGCACGAACTGCCAATCACAACACCTAACATGGTTAAGAATGCCTTGATTTTGTTGGCGCGCAGTGCGTCAAGCGAGAGTTTCCAAATCTCCCAGTGGTGCATAATATGGCGATTCTGCGGAACCATTCCGAAGCGGAACGTTGACGCTACTCTGCAACGATGAGGCAAAACAACTCGGAGAATTACCGCCCAAGACGGCATTTTGTCCGACGATTAATTCACGATGGCTCTTCGAGTACGCCCACAGCACGATTGGACAAGACCACGGAACTGTTCGATAGCCGAAACTAGTTACGAACGTAGTAACTGCCGTGCCATAGGGAAAATCTTCCAACCGGGTCCCAAGCTAAATTGTTAAAGGTGTATGGTTTAGCTCGTGGTACTTATCCTGCATCGATAGGTGTTGAAAGACTTTATCTGCAGTGCAGTAAGGAGCAATCTATGACCGTAAAAACAACAATGAACAAACACTTGCTTGCCCTTGCGTGCTGTCTGGTCCTAGTACTCGTTCCTGCAATGGCTGGAGCCCAAGGCATACTCGGTCAAGCGGAACAGGGCGTCAAGAAAGGCGCACAAGGGGTTCAAAAGGGTGTAGAAACCGGAGTGGAGAAGACGAAGGAAGGTGCAGAGTCCGTCGGACATGAAACAAAAAAAGTCATAACCGGCAAAGATGATACAAACGCCGACCGACAGAAACCCACGACGCAGTCGACTACGCCATCGGAGACGACGACTAAAGGTACGACAAGTAAAAGCACTACTGGTACTAAAACCACTGAAGAAACAAAGGGCGGTAAACATCTGCCTGGAACCGCCGGCGAGCTTCCGTTGCTGGCTTTAGTGGGATCGTTGGCCCTGGCGGGTGCTGTCGTCACGAGGCTAGTCCGTCGCACTCAGTAGGCGACCCAATAGGCAAGATAAGAGACTCCTCCTTTCGGAGGAGTCTTCCGTCAGTTCTTTCACCCCGCTACAGACT
>DATFXZ010000345.1:0-2704 GCA_035315305.1 Terriglobia bacterium
TGAAGCTGAAGAAGCACGGGAGCGAGCGGAGAAGGCCGCTGAACACGCTCGGCATGAAGCCGAAGAGGAATGCGCGAGACAACAGAAGGCTTATGAGCACGCTCAACATGAAGCCGAGGAAGCACGGGAGCGAGCGGAAGCCAAACGGCCGGCGTGCGATATGTGTGCCCCAAAATGTGAGCCCGTCTGTGCCCCCAAGTGTGAGCCGAAAGAGAGATCGGCGGTAATCCCATTCGATTGTTGTATGGAGAGGTGAATAAATTGGCAGAACAGGAGAAGAGAAGAAAAGACGTCGGATGAAAACTGAAAATTGATTAGTGATTACCGGTTAATCAATTCTCAGTTTTCATCCGGAACTACGATGTATTTGAACGCCTGTCCTCGCTACTCGTCCTTTTCCCACGCAGTCGTTTGCCAATTATCTTTTTGCAATGAGCCTGGTATCCACGAAGGCAGATCCATTTGCAGATAACGTGCGAGGGCTACGACATAGGGTTCATACATCCGCCTCAGATGTACGAGTCTTTGACCTTCCGGGTCCTCTGGATCTAAGCCGGCGGCTCGAAGCGCCATGTGGAGATGGTGGAGATCCGTATCGCTGAGCCGATTGACGCTTTGAAAGTCCGGTTGTGTATTGAAGACCTGTGACAGGTCGACGACCGTGTGCCGCGCCATAGCAAATGTCAATCTCGCCTGACTCGACGAGCGCCCATTCAGCCCGGCCATGACGATCGCACTTGCATCTAGAATTGTCGTCAGAGCTCCCAGCCAGGACTGGTTGTCGTGCTGCGACCGGAAGTAAGCGAGGACGGGATACGAAAGATGACTTTCCAGCAATTCGGCTGACCAATGCTCCCAATCGCGGAACAATCCATCGAGGCTCTCAAGGGAGCGGTCTTTAGCGTGACGGCGTAAGAGTTCCGTAGCTGTCGGCGGCGAGCCGGCGCGGGCGTCCAACATGGAAATGATGACTTCACGACGGGAAAATGATTGATAGATTACCGGCAAATATCCGATGACAATGGCTAAGAAGCCGAATCCAACACCCGCCTCCAGAGTCGTCAGTTCCCTTGCTAACCAATTAACAGGAGCGACATCGCCTAACCCAAGTGTGAAGAAAGTCGTGCCGCTGAAGTACAGGTATATGGAGAAGCCTGGCGATGCGGAATCCGTCCGCAGTTGGGAAAAAGATCCATAGTGAACCAGCGCAAAACCCAACACCAGTCCGACCGCCCAGAGTGCGAGCAGGCCAAGCAAGGATATGGGTCCAAAGAAGCTCAGAAGGGCTTCTCGCTGCTGCCTTCGCGAAATCCTGCGGGCAAGTGTCGCCCACGTCAACCAAGTGCTGCTGTAATACAATCGAGTCAGCCGAAACCGGCGTCGTACGCGCCTCGGCAGGATGATGGTCTCGAACGTTTCCCACAGGACTGTGAGAATCATCACTATACCCAGTACGAGAGGCATCACTTTGACGAGCGCCTAATATTCGGAATAGGCATCATCGGGAAAACAGTAGAGCCAACGCTCGCCGGGTTCCGCTGATGCGATAACCGGATGAGTTGAGGCGCGCGCATGCTTGCTGGCGTGCCGATTTGGTGATGAGTCGCAGCACCGGGTCCCACCGCAGGTTTGACATGTGCGGAGATGTACCCAGGTTGAGCCGATCTTTACGCATTCCTCGCATTCATGCTTCTTCGGATGTTTGACGCCATCAATCTCACGAATATGCAAGCAAGCCTGAGACGACATTAATTACCTCCGTTCGAGTTCGGCGCGATTCCATTGCCCCAAGTCCGCCCCCGCGGCATATGTAGTTGTAAGAAACGCCGTAAGATCGTCTTCCGGTGCGTTTGCTGCCCGAACCTTTTCGTAAGGCAGAAAGAATTCGGAAAGATCCGCGCTATAAAAAGCTGCCGCCGGTTGCACAGAGGCATTCTTGAAACCTGTGGGCTCAGGTGCTGCGTATGCGTAAAACATAGGCTCGGGGGCAGTCCAACTCCCCGGCCAAAAGCCGTGGCTGATCACTTCATGCGAATAAGATTCGCGCGTAATCGCATCCGCTCCCGGCCGTTCGGGCGCGCGGCGGCCCGAAAATCGAGTTAAGGCCAGATCGAAGCTGCCCCAAAAAAAGTGGACAGGACTGCACTTTCCGATGAAGCCTGCGCGAAAGCGATCAAACACACGTTTAATCGAAACCAGGATTCGCCACAGAGCGTTGGCCGCTTGTGGATCGTATTCGCGATGCGTTACATCGGAATCGAACCGGATTGGGTTTGGTATCTCGACGGGCATTGTCCAAATCCGAACATCTATGTCCATCCGGCGGAGTGTGGACATAAGCAGTTGATAGAAGTCGCCGACCGTGCGAGGCTCGAGTGAGATTGTTTCCGTCGCGCCGTCGGAAGCGTGAATCACAAGCTGGTGCGCTACGAAATCAAAGGTTATTGTGAAGGCGCGATTACGGTAGGGCATCAGCGGCGTTGCCAACCCACGCGACGTCACCTGCAGAGCGACATTCCAGTAATGATTTATCGTCGGCGTGAGTGCGAGGGAAATCTTGCCAACGATCTGCGTCCACATGTGTAGCGTGGGGTAGGTGTCGCGCCAAATTTCGGATGGTAAGGCGGGCCAGAGAGAGGCTTCATCCATGGATTCATTCTAGCGCTGCTGTGTTCCTTGAAGGTGTCATCATTTGGCCGCGCTA
>DATFXZ010000346.1:0-2741 GCA_035315305.1 Terriglobia bacterium
CGTTTCATTCGATCGATTGCTGCGCGTCGCGACGGCGCCCAGACAATCAGTTTGGCCAGCAGAGGATCAAAGTGGTAGCTGACCACAGACCCGCGGCCTACGCCGGTATCGAGCCGAATGCCGGGCCCGGATGGCCGTTCGAACACTTCAATCACACCGGTATCCGGGCGGAAGTTTTCCTCTGGAACCTCGGCATAGATGCGGCATTCGAGAGCGTGGCCCGTCTGGTATAGGTCCGATTGCGCGTAGTTCAGTTTCTCACCCGAGGCAATCAAAACCTGCTCCCGAACGAGGTCTAAGCCGGTCGTCATCTCCGTTATTGGATGTTCGACCTGAAGACGTGTATTCATTTCAAGAAAGTAAAACTTGCCTGATGGATCAACAATGAATTCTACAGTTCCCGCGCCGCGATATTTCACGGCGCGCGCGGCCGCCAACGCCGCCGATCCCATTTGTATTCGGAGTTCGGGCGTCACGGCCGGCGATGGCGTCTCTTCAATGATTTTTTGATGCCGTCGCTGGATGGAGCATTCGCGTTCGAATGCATGGATGGCGTTGCCGTGCGCATCCCCAAGGATTTGAAATTCGATATGACGCGGCTGCCGAATGTATTTCTCAACGAAAACGTGATGATCACCGAACGCTGCAGATGCTTCTCTCGAAGCCGAGGCAAGCGCATCCTGCAACTCCGCCACGTTTTGCACCAGCCTCATTCCCTTGCCGCCGCCCCCACCGACTGCCTTCACAAGAACGGGAAATTCCGATCGCGGTGGGCTTCCATTCCAGACAGGGACGATGGGAATGCCGGCTTGTTGCATCACACGTTTCGATTCGAGCTTGTCGCCCATCGCGCGGATCGTGTCGGCACGAGGCCCGATGAAGACGAGACCGCTTACTTCGCAGGCCTCGGAAAAGCCTGCATTCTCGGAGAGAAACCCATAGCCGGGATGAATCGCATCTGCGCCGCTCTCCTTGGCGGTCCGTACAATCTCGGATGCATCCAGATAGCTGCTTATCTCGCGGGCCTCGTGCGCAGACTGCACGTGCAGTGCATGTTCGTCAGGTTCGGTAAACACCGCGACAGTCTGAATACCCATCTCGCGTAGTGTGCAGGAAATGCGTAAGGCGATTTCGCCGCGATTCGCGATGAGAACTTTGCGGATCATTTGCCGCCGTTTCGCTCCGTCCGCTCTACCGCCTCGATCTTTTCCGGCTTTTCGATCCACGGCGGTCTTTGCCGTTCCAGGAATGCCTTCATGCCCGCCTGCCCTTCCATACCTGCGCGCGAGCGTGCAATGGCATCTGCGGCGAACTCGAGCGCCGCGTCCAGACTCTGTGCGGCGACGCCGAATACCAGTTCTTTCGCAGCGGCGATAGCGCCGGGAGCAGAAGTAAGAATCTGTGAGATTTTGGAATCTACAAGCGCATCCAGCGCCGCCTCGTGCGAGGCCACGTGCTGGATCAGACCAATGTTCATGGCCACCGGCGCGAGGAACCGTTCGCCTGTAATGAAGAATTCGCGAGCACGACCGGGCCCGATCTTTGCGATCACAAAAGGAGAGATGATCGCGGGAATGATGCCCAGCTTGACTTCGCTGAAACCGAACTGGACCGACTCGATGGCGATTCCAATGTCGCATGCTGCGACGAGTCCCGCGCCTCCACCAAGCGCAGCGCCCTGCACACGCGCAATCACCGGTTTCGGACACTTTGCAATGGCCAAAAACATTCGTCCGACGGCGCGAGCATCTTCGAGATTCTTCTCGTACGAGTACTGCACCATCCGCTTCATCCAATTCAGATCGGCCCCGGCACAAAACGATTTTCCGTTGGCTCGAAGAACAATTACCCGGACGTCTTCGCGCTGGGCCAATTCTGTGAATGCGTCGGTGATCCGTTCGACCAATTCGTCGTTGAACGCGTTGTGAATGTCGGGCCTGTCCAGCAGTACAGACGCGACATGCTTGTTGATATCAATCAGCAACATGTATCTACATCCTGAACACACCAAACCGCGTTTCTTCACGCGGTGCATTCATGGCCGCCGATATTCCGAGCGCAAGTACCATGCGCGTATCCGCTGGATCGATAACGCCATCATCCCACAGCCGGGCTGTACTGTAATACGCGTTCCCCTCTTCTGCGTATTTATCAAGGATCGGCTGCATAAACTCCCGTTGCTCGTCCGTAGACATGGTTTTGCCCTGGGGTTTGAGCTGGTCGACTTTCACTTGAAGCAATACATTGGCCGCCTGCTCGCCACCCATTACAGAAATCCTCGCGTTCGGCCACATCCAGAGTTGTCGTGGGCCATAAGCCCTGCCGCACATTCCATAATTTCCGGCGCCGTACGATCCGCCGATAATTACTGTAAACTTCGGGACGGCAGCATTCGCAACTGCATTGACCATTTTGGCGCCGTCTTTCGCAATCCCGCCTTGTTCGAACTTCTTTCCCACCATGAATCCTGTAATGTTTTGGAGAAACACCAGCGGTATATTGCGCTGTGCGCAAAGCTCGATGAAATGTGTCGCTTTCAAAGCGCTCTCTGAGAAGAGAACCCCGTTATTGCCGATAATGCCAACCGGATATCCCCAAATCCGCGCGAAGCCGCACACGACTGTCGGGCCATATAGCGCCTTGAACTCATGAAACCAGCTCGCATCGACAATACGATAGATCACTTCCCGAACGTCATATGCCTTTTTCAGATCTTCCGGAACGATTCCGTAAATCTCTTT
>DATFXZ010000347.1:0-6813 GCA_035315305.1 Terriglobia bacterium
GTGTGGCCATCACGCTATAATTTTTCGCGAAGGAGATTCAAGGAGTGAAGACAAAGGCGCCACGCCAAACGGTGTGCAATATACCCACCAACGATCCCAAGGAACCCTACTGCGGGGGCAAACTGAAGCGGATTACCGAACTTGATCAAGAAGCCAAGAAGGCTGCCGGCCGGGGAAAAGACGTATTTCGGTGCCAAAAGTGCAAGACGCTTTACGTTGACGAAAGTCCATACGCTTTAGCGAAGGGCAAGTAGGCATACCGGTCACTGTAGGGGCGGTCTATGGCCGCCTGGCGCTCGCAGAGGGCGTTCACAGAGCGTCCCCACAGTATGGGAGGGCGCTTCATGGCCGACAGACAAAAGCTAGTTTATGACTGGAATTTAATCGGCGAGTCTGAACCGCTGACCAACAAGCAGGTTTTGCTGGATGACGAGACTCTGCGCGATGGTCTTCAGTCTCCCACGGTTTCCGACCCCGCCATAGAAGACAAGATCCACCTTCTTCACCTGATGGAGGAACTCGGCATCCAGATGCTGGACATCGGTCTTCCGGGCGCGGGACCCCGCGCTAAGGCCGACTCCTTAGCACTTGCTGAAGAGATTGCTCAAAGTCACCTCAGGATCCGTCCTAATTGCGCTGCACGTACGACGATTCAAGACATCGATCCTATCCTGGAGATCGCCGACAAAACCGGCGTCACGATTGATGCAGCGACGTTCATCGGTTCCAGCATGATCCGGCAGTACGTCGAGAACTGGACTGTCGATGATCTGCTGCGGCGAACCGAGGAAGCTGTCACGTATGCCATCAATCGTGGTGTGCCGGTGATGTACGTTACTGAAGACACGACCCGTGCATTTCCGGAAACGATCAAGCGTCTCTACACGACTGCTATCAATTGTGGCGCGCGTCATATCGTATTAACCGATACCGTCGGGCATGCCACGCCGTCGGGCACTCGCGCGCTTGTGAAATATGTCATTGAAGAAGTCGTGAAGCCATCGGGTCAGGAGATCTTGATCAGCTGGCACGGTCACAACGATCGAGGCTTGAGCGTTATCAATTCGCTTGCGGCAGTTCAGGCGGGAGCCGATGTGATTCACGGATGCGCGTTAGGCATCGGCGAGCGAGTCGGAAATACGCCGATGGATCAGGTGCTGGTCAATTTGAAACTTCTTGGAGTGATCGATCACGATTTGATCAAGCTGAAGGATTACTGTGAGACCGCTTCTCGCGCTTGTCACGTCACCATCCCGCCGGGTTACCCGGTTTTTGGTTCCGACGCGTTCCGCACCGCGACGGGCGTGCACGCCGCAGCGGTCATCAAAGCTTTCAAGAAGGGCGAGACTGAGCTGGCGAATACGGTTTACTCCGGTGTGCCGTCGCATTTATTTGGGTTGGAGCAGATCATTGATATTGGACCAATGAGCGGAAAGTCCAATGTGGTTTTCTGGCTGGAGAAGAGAGGGATCCAGGCCACGGAAGAGCGAGTCAACGCGATTTACAACAAAGCCAAGCAGTCTGACCGGTTGCTCACAACGGAAGAAGTTCTTGAAGCGATTCGGGTGCCAACGATTCGGGATAGAAAACGCGGATAGGCCGTCAGGGTCTGTCTGCCCAACTCTACATCTTGGATTGCAGTCCTGAATTTCGATCCATGACGTTCAGCCGTGGCTAGGCCATTACCGGAATGGTGCCTTCCATAATGCTGCGCAGTGTACGCGCAACGGCGATTTCGATCAGCGTACGTTCGTAGGGATTTCCTTTGTCTGACATCGTTAAGATCTCTTCGGCAGCAATCTCAGAGGCGCGTTTGACGGAAGCTTCGTTCGCCGGCTTGTCTGCAATTTCTTTTTCTGCCTGTTTCGCTCGAACGGGTACCAGCGTAAGACTCGAGACGACAATTTCAGGTTCCTTGACTACCGTACGCACGAGCTTCATACGCGCGGCTGTGGAAACCGTACCCTTGCCGCCCATACGCGCAACACGAAAGAAACCCACTTTGATGTCCTGCGGAAAAGTAGCAAACTCGATCGCCGTCGGGATTTCGCCTTTCTTGAGCCCTTTCGTGGCGGCTTCCAGGTAATCGCGAATGGAGAGGGTGCGCTTTCCGGCGGGGTTCTGCAGTTTGACTTTCGCTTCGAGCAACACCAACGGCGTTGTTATATCAAAATAAGGGGACTCCGGACTGAGCGCTTCAACGAGCGTAATTTTATTGCGGACCAAAGGATTCGCGATGATCGATGCGGCCTGACGTAAAAGCCCGTTCGCGCCGGTGGCCTCACGAGCCAGGCGGCCGAGGTTCATGCCCGTTCCAATAGTGACTTTTTCGCGGGTCAGATCGATCTCATTAAGAGGCTCGACACCGCTTAAATCAATAATGACCTTACCTGAGGAGGCGCTGGCGGCAGACGCGTCGACGCCAGAGACGAGCACT
This sequence comes from Terriglobia bacterium, assembly GCA_035315305.1. GTDB lineage: Bacteria > Acidobacteriota > Terriglobia > 20CM-2-55-15 > 20CM-2-55-15 > 20CM-2-55-15. The sequence continues at coordinate 2,438 of DATFXZ010000347.1, forward strand.
GAGCGTTTTCCGTATTTCGCGATCAGCTTGAGAAGATCCGGGACAGAAATCGGTGTCTGTGTCTCGGGCATAAAAAGTGTAGGAGTCTACGGGAGGCATGCAAGCAAAGTCAATAAATATGTTAGACTGAGCCGCTTATGGAAATTGATGTCTTCGATGAGATCCAGCGTTTAAGGCAGGATGGGCGCAAGGCTGCTCTCGCCACCATCGTCCAGATCCGGGGTTCTGTCCCCAGTTTTCAGTCAGCAAAAATGCTTGTCCGGGACGATGGTTCCACGCTTGGATCAGTCGGCGGCGGATGCGTCGAAGCTGAGGTTTGGGCCGCCGCGCAGGATGTATTGCGGGAAGAGAAATCCCGCGTGATGAGTTTCGATCTTACCGATGACTCCATGGCCGAGAGCGGTTTGATCTGTGGGGGCAAGCTGGAGATCTTCATCGAACCGATTCTGCCGACGCCGAAGATGGTCATATTTGGCGCAGGGCATATCGCCACTCAGGTTTCGAAAATTGCTGCCATTGCCGGATTCCGTACGACGATTGTGGATAACCGTCCGGTGTATGCAAATGTAGAACGTTTTCCAGAAGCGGAAGCGATCTTTTCGGAGAGTTTCGAGCAAGCTTTTGAGCAGATCGTTCCAAATGAAAATACCTACATCGTCATCGTCACGCGCGGACATCAGGAGGATCAGAACGTACTGCGCTGGGCGGTTCAGACGAATGCGCGATATGTCGGGATGATCGGCAGCAAGCGGAAAATTCGTTCGATCGCGGATCAGCTCGAAACTGAAGGCATCTCGCGAGACCGGCTCGAGCGTATATACATGCCTATCGGACTTGATATTGGCGCTGTGTTGCCGGAAGAAATCGCCGTCGCCATTGTCGCCGAAGTGATCCACGTCCGGCGTGCCGGTTTCAAACACCCTCACAGTAAAAAGCTCTATCAAGCGAGTCATACCTGATTAAATGTCCATCCTGAAGGTCTGCCACCTTGGACATCCTGTCCTCCGAATGGAATCCCGGCGTGTATCCCCGGACAGCCTGGCCCGCGCAAGCACTCAGAAGCTCATCGACGACATGCTCGAAACGATGGTGGAGTATTACGGCGTCGGGCTAGCCGCTCCTCAAGTTCATGAATCGCTTGCAATTGCCGTCATCGAAAGCAACGGGCCGCGTGGGACCATCCCGCTGACTGTCCTTGTTAATCCGGAGGTGACTGTCCTCGACGACGAGCTGATCGAAGATTGGGAGGGTTGCTTGAGCATTCCCGATTTTCGCGGGCGTGTGGCACGCTGTCGCAAGTTACGTGTTGATGCCCTCGATCGGAAGGGAAAGAAGATCAAGATCACGGCCGAAGGCTTTTTCGCGCGAGTGATCCAACATGAGTTCGATCACTTGATGGGCAAGGTCTACCTCGATCGCATGCCGGATCTGAAAACCCTGACTCATCTACCCGAGTTCCAACGCTACTGGTTGCCTCCAGAGAAAGTGAACTCGTGAAGATCTACACGAAAACGGGCGATCGCGGCGATACGCGACTCTTTGACGGCACCAAAGTCCGTAAGCACGACGACCGCGTCGAGGCTTATGGCGACATCGACGAATTGAATTCATTTATCGGTGCCGCAGCATCTTTCTTGAAAGATAGCGGTCTTATCTCTATGCTCGCGGAGGTTCAGAAAGACCTGTTTTCGGTGGGAGCTCAATTGGCCGATCCGGGATTCAGACAGCAAAGCCGCGCGAAGTTCCAGATCCCTCGGGAGCGCATAACGGCCCTTGAGAACGCAATCGATGGGTTTGAAACAGAATTGCCGCCGCTGCGTCAATTCATCATTGCCGGCGGAGGAAGTGGTGGGGCTCTTTTGCACGTGGCTCGTACCGTGTGCCGGCGCGCTGAGCGCCGGGTAGTGAGCCTGTCGGAAAAGGTTGAAGTCAATCCAATCGTGATCGAGTATTTAAATCGGCTCTCTGATTTCTTGTTCGTTCTAGCGCGTGTTGTGAATCATCGAGAGGGCAAAGAGGAGATTCTATGGTGAGGACACTTGTTGCAGCTTGCTTTGTTTTATTGTTGGCCGTTCCGGCCCTGGCCCAAGATGAAGACTATCCGAGGATTCAGACCTCGATGGGGTATGCCAACCTCAGTCTTCGCAATTTCATCGGAGACTCAGGCCATCATTCCGGCTTTACCAATTCAACCGGCTTCAATCTCACTCGAACGTGGGGATTGGAGAACTACATGGGTATTTACGGCCTGGGAAACAATCGCGGACTGACAAACAGCATCACGCTGATATCCGATTTCTTTGGGGGCAAGGCCACGTACCGCCACTATTCCCGCTTTGTGCCTTACGCTCTCGCCGGTCTCGGGATCGGATATTTCACAGATTCCGGAACCGGGGCGGGCCAGAGTTCCTTCGCCACACGCGTTGGCGCCGGCTTTGATGTTCCAATCAACGATACGATGTCTTGGAAGGTCGAGTACAGCAGGATGAGATTCCACATCCAAACTTCGCCGACAGATTCGTGGACAAGCGGCAACAACATCTCTGCCGGTATCGTCTTCACACTGGCGCAATGAGAGACCGTGGCCGCAGATGACGCAGATTAATGGATGTCGACGTCATTTGCGGCTCGGATTCTTCTTCCACTCATTTGTGCTGCGCGAATAGCCATTCCACGAGCCCTTTCTCCTGGAAGGCTTTGAGCCACACCTCATGGCCGACGCCCTTGTATTCGGTGTATCGCGGATTGCCTCCCGCTTTTCGGATTGCAGCAATCATGTCGCGTGATTCCGTCACCGGAACCGTAGGATCGGCCTCGCCGTGAAATGCCCAAATCGGAATCTGCGCAATGACGCTGGCACGCATCGGGTCTCCCCCACCGCACAAAGGAATACCTGCTGCGAATAGGTCCGGTCTCTCCGTGATGAAGTCCCACGTCCCGAACCCGCCCATGGATTGCCCGGCAACATAGATCCGGGAGGTGTCGATGTTGAATTCTTTTTCGATCGAAGTCAGTACCTCGAGGACTGTCGGTAAGTCCGCGTCCCACGCTCCTCCACGAGACTGTGGAGCCAACACAAATGACGGATATTTCTCCTGAACCTGACGCGCGATCCACGTGTGAGTACCGCGCAGGCTCGCTCCGGAGATTTGCTTGAGGTTGTCGTTCCCGACGCTTCCCGCACCGTGCAGCCAAATTATGAGCGGGTATTGCCGGGCTTTGTCGTAGGCCGGTGGAATGAACAGCCGATACGGCATCGTCTTGTACATTCGCGCCTCAAAGCCGTCGATGGGTTTTTGAGGGAAGAGAAGTAGTAATGTGAGCAAAAGCATGAAGTAAGTATATATAGGTGGTCGCCGTGATTTGCAGGGCGCGTTATGATTAGGGCCTTCCCGGAGGCAACTATGAAAATAAAGACGCTCTTGGTGGCTGCGGCATTGCTGACGGCCACGTCAGTCGTTGCGCAAAACGCGCAACAGGATTTCAGCAAAGTCGAAATCAAAACAACGAAGATTACTGAGAAGTTTTACACCCTCGAGGGCCAGGGCGGGATGATCGGCGCACTGGTTGGTCCTGATGGCGTGTTCCTCGTCGACACTCAATTTGCGCCGTTGACTGAGAAAATCGTCGCGGCAGTGAAGAAAATTTCACCAGGCCCAATCAAGTTCATTGTGAACACACACGTTCACGGCGACCACACGGGCGGCAATGAGAACTTTGCAAAACTAGGCGCCGTGATCTTTTCGCGCGATCAACTGCGCGCTCGTCTGGCTCGTCCCACCGGCAATGCGGCCCCCGCGCCGCAGGTGGCGTTGCCTATGGTGACGTATGACGGTCCGGTGACGATTCACATAAATGGCGAGGACGTTCAGCTGATACCAATCCGTTCAGCGCACACAGACGGCGATACGCTCGTGCGGTTTCCGGGCCTGGATGTCCTCATGACCGGCGACTACTACCGTTCCGTCGGATACCCGAACATCGACCGCGCAAACGGCGGCACACTGAACGGAATGCTCGAAGGTCTCGGTAGGACGATCGGTATGGCCGGCCCGAATACGAAGATCATTCCCGGTCACGGCCCTACCGTGGATCGCGCCGCCGTCACTGCGCATCGGGACATCATTCTTGCAGTTCGCGACCGGGTTGCGGAGATGGTCAAGCAAGGAAAAACTGCCCAAGAGATCATCGCTGCGAAGCCCACCGCTGCTTACGATTCCAAGGTTGAGCAAGCGGCGATGACTTCCGAGCGCTTCATCAATCAGCTCTATGCGGAGCTTGGTGGGAAGTAACCACAAAAAAGGCACAAAGTACACAAGAATTCTTTGCGGATTTTGTGCCTTTTTGTGGCCGTAATCCTCTAGCGCATTACTCCG
>DATFXZ010000348.1:0-9032 GCA_035315305.1 Terriglobia bacterium
CGGATGGCAGGGCCGGATAATCCACCGGTGATCGTGTGAATGCGCGGCTTGAATGTATCGGTATCGATCGACATTGCAAGGAAGGTGTTTGCTACGGTCAGGGCGTCCGCTCCACCGTCTTCAGCAGCCCGTGCCAACTCGACAATATCGGTGACATTTGGTGAAAGCTTCACGAAAAGCGGCCTGAAGGATCGCTTCTTGAGCGTGCTGACCAGGTGCCGCGTCATCTGGGGATTTTGGCCAAAAACCATTCCTCCATGTTTCGTGTTCGGGCACGAGATATTCAACTCGTAGGCGGCAATCCCGTCACATACATTCAGTTTATCGATAACTTCGGCGTATTCGTCTTCATTGAAGCCGAATACGTTCACGAACACAGCGCAACCTGCTTTTCGTAAAAACGGCATCTTGTCGCGGATAAAGGCATCGACCCCGACATTCTCTAAACCAATGGAGTTCAGCATGCCTGACGGCGTTGGAAACAGCCGTGGCGGGAGATTCCCTTCTATTGCCCGAGCGGAGGTGCCCTTCACACAGATGCCGCCGATTCGCCTCAGATCGGCAAAACGTTCGAACTCCTCGCCATACCCGAAAGTGCCGCTCGCAGCAATGACCGGGTTACCGAGGTGAATACCGGCCAATTCAATCGAGAGATTCACGGCATGTATCATAACGTGGGATATAATTTCGGTCCGCCATGTCTTTGAAACTCAACTACCAATTGATGAATGCTGACGAGGTGACAACCACGCTGAATCGTATGGCTGACGAAATTCTGAAAGCCAATAGCGGCCGACCTGTCGTACTGATCGGCATTCAAAGGCGCGGAGTACCAATGGCGAGGCGCATGGCAATTCACATCGCGGAACAAACGCAGCGAGAACCACAAATCGGAACGCTCGATATCAATCTATATCGAGACGACCTCACGCGCGTGGCTTCTCAGCCGGTGGTCCAAAAGACCGAAGTGCCTCCGGACATTGACGATCGAGATGTCGTTCTCGTCGATGACGTCCTATATACGGGACGAACGATCCGGGCTGCATTGGACGCACTCTGCGATTTCGGGCGAATGCGTACCATTCAATTGGCCGCACTGATCGATCGAGGCCACCGCGAATTGCCCATCGAGGCTAATTTCGTCGGCAAGAAAATTACGACCAAAGAGAGCGAGGTCGTTGAAGTCAGGTTACGGGAAATCGACGCCGAAGACGCGATCTACGTTATGGAGAAAATCTAGCCGCGTGCTTAAGCGAAAAGATCTGCTGGGAATCCAAGATCTCAGCCGCGAAGAGATCCTACAAATTCTCGATACAGCAGAATCTTTTCAAGAAGTCTCCACGCGTCCCATTAAGAAAGTCCCCACGCTCCGCGGCAAAACCGTCATCAATCTCTTTTTCGAGGCATCAACGCGAACGCGAACTTCGTTTGAAATAGCTGGAAAACGCCTTTCTGCAGATGTGGTCAATATTTCTTCCTCCACCAGCAGCGTGTCGAAAGGCGAAACGCTGATTGACACAGCGAAAACATTGGACGCGATGGCAGCGGATTGCGTGGTCATTCGGCACTCGGCCTCCGGGGCGCCGCACACTCTGTCGAAACTGACCAAAGCGAGCATCATCAATGGCGGCGATGGCGCGCATGAACATCCGACGCAGGCACTGCTTGATGCCTATACCATCAGGCAGCGCAAAGGCCGGCTGAATGATCTCAAGGTCGCGATCATTGGCGACGTAAGCCACAGCAGGGTCGCGCGCTCCAATACACATTTGCTGACCAAATTCGGATCGCACGTATGGTTGTGCGCGGCTCCAACGCTGATGCCTGTCGGTATCGAAAAAATTGTTTGCGAGAACGCAGAGCTCGTCCATCTAAGCCATTCTATGGACGAGGTTGTTCATGGCGCTGATGTCGTGATGATGTTGCGCGTGCAGTTCGAGCGCATGAATGAGTCATTCTTCCCATCCGTCCGCGAGTACTTTCGATACTACGGTCTTACGGCGACGCGAGCGGAGCAGGCCAAATCAGACGTGATCATCATGCATCCCGGGCCAATAAACCGGGGAGTCGAAATCGCAACGGAGGTGGCAGACGGACCTTATTCCGTCATTCTCGATCAAGTTTCTGCTGGAGTGGCAGTACGTATGGCGATTCTCTACCTGTTGTTGGGAGGCTAATGGACTTGCTTGTGAAAAACGGACGAGTCGTCGATCCGATGCGTAAGATCGATAGAATCGCCGACGTGCTCATTCGCGACGGAATCATTCGTTCTATCGGCAATGGGCATAGTTCCGATGTTCCGGTATTTGATGCGACAGGCCAGATTGTTTCCCCCGGCTTTTTCGATATGCACGTACACTTGCGCGAGCCAGGTACTGAAGAAGCCGAGACAATCGCTACGGGCGGCAGTGCAGCAGTGGCTGGCGGTTTTACAGCTGTGGCGGCGATGCCCAACACGATTCCTCCGAACGACAATCCATCCATCACTCATTACATCGTTTCCGAAGCTCGCCGATCTTCACCCGCGCGGGTGTTCCCGATCGGCGCAATCACAAAAGGACAGAAGGGCGAGACCCTTGCTGAAATCGGAGAGATGTACGAGGCGGGCATCGCCGGCATTTCCGATGACGGCAAGCCGGTCATGAATGCTCAGCTGTTTCGCCGCGCTCTCGAATATGCTCGGATGTTCGAGATGCCTGTCATTGAGCATTGTGAAGACGTGAACCTCTCTAAAGGCGGGGTCATGCACGAGGGTATCTACTCGACCCGCCTAGGATTGAAAGGCATACCGGCGGTAGCAGAAGAGACCATCGTGTCCCGCGACCTTACTCTCGCCCAGATGACGCTCGGTAAGTATCACGTTGCGCATCTCAGCACTCGTGGCGCGGTCGAAATGGTTCGGGAGGCAAAAGCTCGTGGTCTGCAGGTTTCCGCAGAGGTGACACCGCACCATTTCAGCCTTACGGACGCAGCAGTTGCGGATTACGATACGAACGCCAAAATGAATCCTCCGTTGCGCTCGGCTGACGATGTTGCTGCATTGGTTGAAGGGATCAAGGACGGGACGATTGATGCTATCGCCAGCGACCACGCCCCGCATCACATCAATCTGAAGATGCTCGAATTCGATCGAGCGCCATTTGGAATCACCGGCCTTGAAACGGCTGTCGGTTTGGCTCTGACGAAGCTTCAGCTACCGATCGGCCGGCTGATCGAGCTGTTTTCCATCAATCCTCAAAGGATTTTGAAAGTGAAGTCGTGGGGTCTATTCGAAGGAAGCACAGCAGATCTTACGATTCTCGATCTAAATCGAAATTGGACATTTGACGTCCATCAATCCCGATCCCGCAGTCGAAATTCACCGTTTCACGGCTGGCATTTTAAAGGTAAAGCCACGGCTACGATCGTCGGAGGCAAAGTTGCTTACCAAGACCGCGCGTGACGCATTTATAGCTTTGATTCTTGGCAGCGTTGCCGCTCTTGCCCAAGTTCCGGCCGCGACGCGCACTCTAACAAATCCGAAATTTCAGGCGGCCGAAGATTTCATTGCCACGGATCATGATCGTCTCGTACGCGAAATCATCCAGCTCACCGAAATCGAGGCGCCCCCGTTCAAGGAGGAAAAGCGAGCGAAAGCGTTTGCGGAGATGTTGCGTCAGAGCGGGCTTTCTGACATCGATATAGATGCCGAAGGGAACGTCATTGGAGTCCGCAAGGGAATGGGTACGGGACCACTGATCGCAATCGCCGCACACCTTGATACGGTCTTTCCCGAAGGAACCAATGTGAAGGTGCGGCGCGATGGCACGAAACTCCGCGCTCCTGGGGTTGGCGATGACTCTCGCGCGCTGGCTGTTCTACTTGCAATCGTTCGTGCGCTGGATGCCGCGAAGATCCAAACCGCAAGTGACATTCTCTTCATCGGAAATGTGGGAGAAGAAGGTCCAGGTGATCTCCGCGGTATGAAGTATCTGTTTCAGAAAGGACCGTACAAAGACAAGATCAAGATGTTCATCTCGCTCGATCCGTATGGTCCGGGAAACGACATCACAGTTGGGGGAATCGGCAGCAAGCGATTCAAAGTCACATTCAGAGGCCCCGGTGGACACAGTTTCGGATCGTTCGGACTTGTCAGTCCTGCATACGCGCTTGGGAACGGAATCGCGAAGCTGTCACGCATGCCGGTACCCTCGCGGCCGAAAACCACATTCAACGTCGGCGTGATAGGTGGCGGTACTTCTGTAAATTCGATTCCCTTCGAATCATGGATGGACGTGGACATACGATCCGAGACGAAAGAAGAATTGAATAAGGCTGTCGAAACCTTCACGCGGCTGATGCGGGAGGCTGCAGAAGAAGAGAATCGTACTCGCTCGACATCTCAGGGGAAGATTGAAGTGGAGGTCAACCTCATTGGTGACCGGCCTTTTGGCCAAATCGCGATGAGCGCTCCAATGGTGCAGACAGCGGCTTCAATCGTTGAGGGACTCGGGATGACTCCCGCATACGGTGTGAGCAGTACCGATTCGAATATTCCCCTGAGCATGGGAATCCCAGCGCTCACACTCGAATCGGGCGGCACGGGCAACCGGAATCACACGTTAGAGGAATGGATTGACGTGGAGAAGCCCGCAAGCGTGCGTGGCATCAATGTCGCTATGGGCATTTTGCTGGCTCTTGCTGGGCTCCAGTGAAAAACCAGAGAGAGCAGATCTGATCAATGCTCAATTCCCCAATTCTCAATTCCTATCCGAAAAAACTGCCCCTGTGATTTTCTGCTGCCTCTTTCAATGAGTTGAAGATCCGGAAGTCAGCAATTACTATATCGTAGTGAGCCGGCAGCGAATCTGTCCCTACCATGGCTTTACCTGAACAGGACCCTCGAGTCTCAGGTGAGGTTCCACCAGTAGCAACCGTTCATCATTTCAATTTTTTAGCTTGGAGCATAACCGCTGCCAGGCCGCCTTGAAGGAGGTAAATATGTCCGCTTTTGTCAGTGCACCCGCTCCGGATTTTTCTGGGGAAGCGTACGTGAATGGCGAGTTCCGCAAAGTGTCCCTTGCGGATTATAGAGGCAAGAAAGTCGTATTGTTTTTTTATCCATTGGATTTCACCTTCGTATGTCCTACGGAAATTCTTGCGTTCTCGGATCGAATCGAGGATTTTCGAAAACGTCAGACGGAAGTCATCGGCGCATCAGTCGATTCCAAATTTACTCACGCGGCGTGGGCGCAGGTCGATCGCAAAGACGGCGGCATCAAGGGTGTGACTTTACCGCTGCTGTCCGATCTCAACAAGAAGATCGCAGCCGACTATGACGTCCTTATCCAGGATGCCGGCGTTGCCCTACGGGGATTGTTCATTATCAATAAGGCTGGAGTCCTGAAACACGCTACTATTAACCACCTCGATCTCGGACGCAATATCGATGAAGTTTTACGCGTGCTCGACGCGATCGACTTTAGCGAGGAGCATGGTGAGGTCTGTCCAGCGAACTGGAAGAAAGGCGATAAGGCGATGAAGCCGACAGCCGAGTCTCTGAAACAATATATGTCGAAAGCGTAGGCATACCTTTTCAAGGAGAAACAATGAAAACCAAACTGTTCACTCTGACATTGATGCTTGCAGTCGCCATCCCGGTGTTCGGCCAATTGGCCGCCCCGGGTGTCGACAACTCGCCGAAAGTCGGGGATTTGGCGCCGGATTTTCAAATCCCCGGACCTCAGCGTGGTGCTCCACCATCCAACCTGAAGGATTTCCAAGGGAAGAAGAAGGTTCTGTTAATGTTCTTTCCCGGTGCGTTCACTCCAGGCTGCACTACCGAGTTCACCGAGGCCGGACAGAGCTTCGACAAATTCACGGCAATGAATATCGAGATGATCGGCATTTCCGCTGATTTGCCTGGCGCTCAAAACAAATTCAAGGAGACGGTAGGTGCGAAGAATACTTTTGTCAGCGACCGGGCTCTTGCTATCTCGCAGAAGTACGATGCCGCGGCTCCGAACAATTCTAAGCGGTATTACTTCCTGATCGACGAAACCGGCAAGATCACCTGGAAGAGTACAAATAACAGTCTCATCCCCACTGAGAAGCTGCTTTCTGAACTCGCGCAGGTCACGAAGTAAGTCGAGCTTTAGAGCCGCGGATTCATACCCAGCGGAATCCGCGGCTTATTCCTACCCGACTATGAAGTTCAGGATGCGATTCTTGACGTAAATCGTTTTGCGGATCTGTTTCCCTTCCAAGTACCGCGCAACCGAGGGATCTTTCCTAGCAGTTTCGACAACTGTCTCCTCCGGAGCGTCAGCCGGAACAAGGATTGTGGCCCGCAATTTTCCATTGATCTGCACGGCGATTGTAACGGTTTCGGCCGCCGTGTAGGCCTCATTCCAGCAAGGCCATTTCTCAAAGAAAATTGACGGCTGATGTCCCGTCTGCTGCCACAACTCTTCAGCGAAATGCGGAGCGAACGGGGCTATCACGATCAGAAAGGCTTCAACCGTTTCTTTATCGGGAGCTTCATTTCTCGAGGTGACATGGTTCAAGAATTCCATGAATGAACTCACAATAGTATTCATTCGGAGTCCCTCGAGACGCTCTGTCACGTCTTTGATCAGACGGTGCCTGAGTTGGAGAATTTCCTTCGTGGGGGAGGTAGGCCACTTGCCGTTGTGCACCCATACCCAATGCCACGCGCGCTTTAAGAATCGGTAAACGCCGTCGATCCCGTGATCATTCCATTCAGCATCGAGTTCCGGAGGGCCAACGAACAGTTCATACATTCGGAGCGAGTCGCAGCCGAATTCGCGAACGAGATCGTCTGGATTGACGACGTTGCCCTTGGACTTCGACATTTTTTCCGATTTACCGCTCTTGCCGACGTACGTGATCATGCCTTGATTGAACAACCTCAAGAACGGCTCATCGAAGTCGACGACCCTGATGTCATGCAGGAACATCGTGTAAAAGCGCGCGTACAACAAATGAAGGATGGCGTGCTCCACCCCGCCGACGTATAGATCGACTGGAAGCCATTCCTTACCTTTCTCCGTGATGAGCACGTCATCCGCATGCGGCGATGCATACCGCAAGAAGTACCACGAGGATCCGGCCCACTGCGGCATCGTGTCCGTTTCGCGCTTGGCGGGTCCACCGCAGTTCGGGCAACGCGTGTTGACCCAATCGTGAATGCTCGCAAGCGGAGATTCACCGGTTCCCGTTGGTTGGTATCGTTCGACGTCGGGCAAACGAACCGGCAAATCTTCTTCGGGTACGGGAACTAAACCGCAGTTGATCGAACAGTGAATGATCGGTATCGGCTCTCCCCAATAACGTTGGCGTGAGAAGACCCAGTCGCGAAGTTTATAGTTCACAGTACCGCGGCCGAGACCCTTTTCTTCCAGCCGCCTGACAATGGCGGTGCGGCCCTCGGCAGATGGCATAGCCGTGAACGGACCGGAGTTAATCATCGTGCCTTCGCCGATGAATGGTTCTTCAGCAACGCCTTTTGGGGATGAAATGACTTCTCGAATCTCCAACCCGAAGGTTTTTGCAAATTCGTAGTCGCGCTCGTCATGAGCAGGGACAGCCATGATCGCGCCGGTGCCATAGGCCATCAAGACGTAGTCCGCGATCCAGATCGGAATTTTCTCGTTATTTACAGGGTTGATCGCGAAGGCGCCTGTGAAGACACCGGTTTTTTCCGTCTTTGCCGCACGATCTACATCGCGTTCGTTCTTCACTTGCTCTATGTAAGCATCGACTGCCGCCGCGCGATCCGGTGAAGTGAGTTCTTTGACCAACGGATGCTCCGGAGCCATCACCATGTAGGTGGCGCCGAAAAGCGTATCTGGCCGCGTCGTGAAGATCTTCAGTGGATGCTCCGTGCCGTCGGCCGCGATTGAGGTGAATGTGACCTCAGCTCCCTCGGAGCGGCCGATCCAGTTGGTTTGCATAGTCTTGACCTTTTCTGGCCAGTCGAGTTTTTCGAGTCCGCTGAGCAAGCGATCGGCATACTTCGTGATGCGAAGCATCCACTGATTGAGTTCCTTCTTTGTGACTTCGGTTCCACAGCGCTCGCACCGGCCATTCACCACGTCTTCATTCGCAATGCCGGTTTTGCAGCTTGGACACCAGTTCACCGGCATGAAGGTTTTGTAAGCAAGGCCGGCATTGAACATCATCACGAAGATCCATTGCGTCCATTTGTAATAGTCAGGATCGGTCGTGTTGATTTCGCGCGACCAGTCGTACATAGCGCCGATCTCTTGAAGCTGCCGCTTGAAATTTTCGATGTTTCGCTTTGTGCCGACGGCAGGATGGATGCCTTTTTGAATCGCATCGTTTTCGGCCGGCGAGCCGAACGCGTCCCAACCCATCGGATGGAGTACATTAAAACCCTGGAGCCGCTTGTACCTCGACCAGCAGTCCGGCAAGACATAACTGCGCCAATGCCCTACGTGCAATCCCGAACCAGACGGGTACGGAAACATATCGAGACAGTAATATTTCGCGCGCGGATCATTGTCCTTCGCCTCATGGAGACGATTCGAAGCCCAGTATTCGCGCCACTTCGGCTCGATTTGCCCAGGACGGTAGTTCTCTGCAGACATAATCTAGTGATTATAACGTACCGCCCGCAGTGTCTTCGGTAGCTCCGGTTTTCAATGTTCTGACTAGTTCACAGGAACATTGCTGAAGCTCACTCAACGCGCTTCGATCGCGCTAACGTCTCTTGGGTCGCTGCCAGCTCGTATACACCAAGCGATTCGAGCCGTGCGGCAGAAGGTCGTCCAGATTTGCGCCAATGATCGCTGTAGCTAGGATATCGATCAACGTCATAGCTGCCATGCCAATCGGCTGGATAGATTCCTTGAAAGTACTCCTTCGTTAAACGCTCCGCGTCAACCCCTACGGGGTCACAGACAAAATCGATTCGCCACTGCCGGCGCACGTCACCTCCGAAGCTGGAGTGAAAAAGATGCTCATCGAAGACGATCATATCGCCGGGTTCCGTTGCCACAGCGAAGGAC
>DATFXZ010000349.1:0-5146 GCA_035315305.1 Terriglobia bacterium
GGGGGCACACGCGCCGAGGTAAACCAGCCTGCTGCCGTAAACGGTGACTAGCGCCAAAACCGTTCTCGTGGTTGTGTTGGAACTGGGAATTTTGTACTTCGCTTATGCACTTCCCTCGCTCACCACACCCAAAGCCCACGCCCGAGTTGCTGGCGATTGATTTCCTGGACGTGACCAGGCGTGACCAGAAGCCGAAAATGAAAAAGGCCGCCTCGATGGCGGCCTATCTCGTTTTTTTTCAATACGCCCGAGAGGATTCGAACCTCTGACCCTCGGATTCGTAGTCCGATACTCTATCCAGCTGAGCTACGGGCGCGTGGAAAACCTTCCTAGTATGTCACACTCAAAAACGTGCTTACAAGACGCGGAGGAGGCGTCTGGCTTCAGCGTGAAGCTTGTCCATATCAACGGGTTTGAGCATGAATGCATCAGCACCGGCTTCGAGGACCTGGCTCTGTCGTTCGGTTGTTCCACTGATGGCAATGATGGCTGTTTTGTTCGAGGAATCCGCTTTGATGCGTCGGCAGACTTCGACTCCGTCCACGCCGGGAATCATAATATCGAGGATCAAAAGGTCGGGCTTTACTCGTCCAACTTCGATCAAAGCAGTGATGCCATCGGCGGCTGCCGCGATCTCGTAAGGTGCTTGCCGTTCCAAATATGCTTTGAGAAGGTCGATGATTTCCTGGTCGTCGTCCACGATCAAGATGCTGAATTTGTCGGCAACCAGGGAGGCGGGTGTCGGAATCTGATGCTTTCGTAGAAAAGCCATCAGATCGTCGTGCCGAATGCGGCGATGCCCGCCGGGTGTGCGATACGACTGAAGCAGACTTTGTTCAATCCAATTGATCACTGACCGTGGATTGACGTGGAGCAACCGGCTGACTTCATGTGTCGTATAGATCGTCTTCGTGGCGTTCTTGGTCTGCTTCACCATGCTGGACAAATTAGCCTACCTACTCTTTCTATCGGATACGGCCCCTATTTTCGCTACAGTATTCCTTACGCTGAAAGCGTGTTTTATCTCAGTTTATTTTGAAATTCGCAATGGAAATAAACGTTCGCGACTGGAATCGTGAAGATTTGCCACAAATCCAGCAAGCCTGGCTCGGATATTTTAAGAACGTCGCGCGTTCCGATATGCACCTCAGACCGGATGCCGGGACTGCAATGAAACAATGGCTTAACACCCGATTCCGGCAGGTAAATGGACTCGGGCTCGTGGCGGAAACCGGTGGGGTCATTGCCGGTTTCCTGATTGGACGCATCGACGACTGGGAATCTGTTCCCCCCGTAATCGAATCGCGCCGTATCGGAATAATCGACGCCGTTTACGTTTCCGAAAACTTCCGACGGCAGGGAATCGGCAGTCAGTTGATCGATAGAGCTATCGAAAGGATGCGCGCGGCCAAAGCTGTGGCCGTGGAAACTATATACGACGCCTGGAACGATGCAGCGGCTCAAGCGTGGCATCGCGCCGGCTTTGCGCCTTGGATGGTACACGCATACCGGATGCTATAGAATCGAAACGCGAGATGGAGTGACGAATGAAGATCATCAGCTGCATTAAACCTGTGCCTGATCCTGCGTCGAGGTTGAGCATCAATGAAAATAAAACGTGGATCAAAGATCAGGACCTGACTTTTGTTGCGAGCGAAGCGGACAACTATGCACTCGAAGAAGCGCTCCGCCTGAAAGAAAAGCATGGTGGTGAGGTTGTGGTCCTTTCCGTGGGCGGTGAGGAAGCTGCCCGTGTGCTGCGTTCCGGGCTGGCGATGGGCGCGGATCGGGCGATTCACCTCCTCGATCCAAAGTTCAAGGGCTCTGATGAATTCACTACGGCCGCGGCGTTGGCCAAAGCCATTGAGAAAGACGGCGGCGCGGATCTGATACTGGCGGGGGTTCAATCCGATGATCTTGGAACCGGAATGACGGGAACGATGATAGCGGCATTCCTTGGCTGCGGGCATGCGACTGTTGTCGTGGGAGTTGAGGCGAACCCGGATGGGCGATCACTCAAAGTCCGCCGGGAACTCGAAGGTGGGATCAATGAAACTGTGGAATTGCCGATGCCTGCTACGTTAACAATTCAATTCGGTATCAACCAGCCTCGATATGCTTCGCTGAAAGGAATCATGGCGGCGAAAAAGAAGGAATTCAAAGTGTGGTCCGCTGCTGATTTGGGACTGGAGGATCGACAGATCGGAAGGGTTGGAGCCATGTACGAAGTCAAAGAGATTTTGCTCCCTGAACGAAAAAGCAAAGTGGAAATGATCAGTGGAACCCCGGAAGAGGCCGCCGCAACTCTCGTTGAGAAACTTCGAAAAGAAGCCAAGGTACTGTAAATGATCTTTGTCATCGCTGAGCACAGAGACAACAGACTCAAACCAATTACATCTGAATTATTAGCTTTCGCGCAGCGCGTCGGGCGCGATTTCAGCCAGCCAATCACGGCGGTCGTATTGGGCTCCGACACGGCCGCTCTGGTGGATGAGCTGAAGGCTAAGAAGATCGACCGGGTGATCGCCGGCGAACACCAACAATTCGCGGAGTACATGCCTGATCCTTACGTGCAGGCCCTCAAAGGCATCATTGAAAAAGAGAAGGCGTTCCTCGTTCTAATCGGCCATACGACCCAGGGTATGGATTTCGCGCCACGGCTCGCCGTTGCGCTCCGCCGGCCCTTGATCGCGGGTTGTGTTGAGTACGAAAAAGAAGGCGACCGTCTCATTCTGACGCGCCAGATCTTCAACGCAAAAATGAATATGAAAACGATGCCTCGAGGCGAACCGCCTTATGTTGCAACGGCGTCGCCCGGGGCATTTCCGGCTGACGAGGTCGAATCTGGAGGAAACGCCCAGGTTGTCCGACTTCCGGTCGAATTGCAGACTACCTCCCAGCGAAAAGTCCTTGAACGCGTCGAGGCTCCGAAAGGTCAGGCTGATCTCAGTTCTGCGCCAATCATCATTTCCGGCGGCCGGGGCTTGAAAGAAAAGCAAAATTTCCAATTGATTTTCGAACTGGCGGAAGCCATTGGCGGATCGGTCGGGGCATCGCGTCCGGTGGTAGATGCCGAATGGCTACCGAGGGAGTATCAAATCGGGAGCTCGGGACAAACCGTTTCGCCCAAACTGTATTTTGCGATCGGTATTTCCGGAGCGATTCAGCACCTCGTCGGAATGCAAACCTCCCGCTGTATCGTCGCGATCAACAAGGATCCCGAGGCTCCTATTTTCAAAGTGGCTCACTACGGAATTGTTGAAGATTTGTTCAAAGTTGTCCCCGCTTTGACGAAGATATTCAAAGACCTAAAGCAAGCGTGACGCAAAGTCAGGGACAAGGGGTCAGACCCTGAAAACGGGCTTTGGGACTGGCCCCTTGTCCTCGACTTTTGCGTCAGCTTGCTAAAGCAAGCATAAGGATTGACTGCTTGATTTCTTTAAATTAGTATCCGGCCCGGTGCTTTATTGACCACTGGTTCCAGTCAGTCTTTAAGGAGGATTGTAAATGCGCAAAGTCTCACTTGTGATCGGGATTTGCATGCTCGTTGCGTTGGCGCTCACGCTCTTGGCCCAGCAGGCACCGCAGGATCTCTCCCCGATCATGAAAGATGTCCAAGCGACTCAAACCAGCCTGAGAATGAATCTCATGAATAATGCTGCAGAGGACGTTGCGAAGGATGCTACGAAGCTTCAGGACGATTTTACGAAAGCGATGGGTTTCTTCAAGGCAATGAAGGCGCAGGATGCAGTCGACGCGGCGAAGGGCAATGTTGAAGCGGCCGGGGAGATTGTCAAAGCCGCCAAGGCAAATAACCTGGACGCTGCCAAGGCGCCTGCCGGGACGATTCAAAAGAGTTGCAAAGGCTGCCATGATGTTCATCGTGAACAGCTTCCGGATAAGACCTACAAGTTCAAATAAACCGTTCTCAACTCTTCTTTTGGCGGCGGACAAAGGGCTAAAACTTCCGCCGCTACAATTTCTTGAAAAAATATTTCAAAAAGGTGTAACTTTTTTGCTGTACCAAGTGTCTATAGTAGTGTATGTAGATTTCCTCCACCATCCCACCTTCCCCCGCGAGGCAACTCGCGGGGATTTTTTTTGCCTGTTGGCGCACGTATGATGAGGCCATGCTTGGTTGCTTTCTGACGGTCCTGCTGGCTATCGGTCCAGCTCTATACGACGATCCGCTTGCTGACCGACTAATCCGCACCGCAATGGATGCTACCTACCATCTGCGTCTGAACGAGGCCAGGGCTGCGGCTCTCGAGCTTCAGAAACGTTATCCGGACCATCCCGCCGGATTCCTTATCACGACTGAGACCTACTGGTGGGAAGCACAGGGGGATCCGCGCAATCAGAAGATCGAGCAGGCTTACTACCAAGCTCAGGAGCTTGCAGAGAATAAGGCCGAAGCAGCAGTGAAAGCCGGAAAATACTCGCAGCCGGAAGCCCTGGCGTATCTGGCCTCCGCGCATGGAAGCTATGCTCGATTTGAAGTAACCCAAAAAGGATCGTTCTATCGCGCCATGCGAGCGGGAATGCGCGCACATAAGTATGCCGAACAGGTCTACGCGCTGGACAAGACGTATTACGACATCTATGTCGGCCTTGGCGCTTTTAACTATTTTGCCGGTACATTACCCAGCGTGATCAAACCTTTCGCCTGGTTGCTGGGCGCGCATGGAGACAAGAATCTCGGCGTGGACCAGCTTCATACGGCGATGCAGAAGGCACGTTACTCGCGGACCGAATCTCGCATTGTCTACTATACGGCCTTGCTGTCCAATGAAGAGTACGCTACCGCTTTCCCGATACTCGAAGGCCTCATGGCCGATTATCCCGACAACTTTGTCTTATATGGTTGGGCTAGCGAGTGGTTCCGGGAACAGAAGAAAAATTCGGAAGGCGCTGAGTACTTTGAACGGATGTCCGCAAAGCAAATGAATCGTTCGGGGACGCTCGCGAAGTACGCCCTTTTGGAAAAAGCGGATCTACTCCTGGAGCAAAAGCGCAAAACTGAGGCGATGCAAACGTTAGAACGAATCAAAGCCATGCCCGGCGCGGACGCTCTGATCTCGTCGAAGGTCCAGACTCTGGAGAAGGAGGCGCGAACGCGATAGGACGGCGAGATCGAAGAGGGAAG
>DATFXZ010000350.1:0-7569 GCA_035315305.1 Terriglobia bacterium
ATGGGTTACGACATCGAGCCCGCCAAGATGCAAAAGGACTACTTTCCGCACCAGGAGCTTGGACCCAACGGCGAACCTTCGATTGAGCCTCTTCTCAGGAGCAGTTGCCTGAAGTTCGGACCTTTGGAAGATCTCGTTCGCCATGCAGAAATTATCTTCGTTGCAGTACAGACCCCTCACGATCCCCGTTATGAAGGCGTCACTCGTTTGGAACAAGAGCGGGTGGACTTTGACTACACTTACCTGAAGCAAGCCGCCAAAAGTCTTGCCCATGCGGTCGAAAGCAACGGAAAGGATAAGATTGTCGTCCTGATTTCGACCGTGCTTCCAGGAACGATAAGACGTGAGATTCTTCCGAGTCTCAACGATCACGTGAAGCTCTGCTATAACCCATTCTTCATTGCGATGGGAACCACCATCCGAGATTTTCTCGACTCCGAATTTGTATTGCTCGGCGCAGAAGATCCAGCGGTCGCAAACAAGGTCAAGGAGTTCTACCATACTCTCCATGACCGCCCTTTCTATGAAACCAACATTGAAAACGCGGAGCTAATTAAGGTCGCCTACAACACGTTCATTTCCATGAAAATCTGTTTCGCCAACACCATGATGGAGATTTGTCACAAGACGCCGGGTTGCGATGCGGACGCCGTAACGAATGCTCTCGCTCTCGGCACGCAGCGTCTAATCAGCCCGCGGTATCTGCGGGGAGGCATGGGTGACGGCGGCGGATGCCATCCGCGCGACAACATCGCAATGTCTTGGTTGGCGAGAAAGCTGGATCTCTCCTTCGACTGGTTCGAAAGCGTGATGTTGTGCAGAGAGAATCAAACGGAGTGGCTCGCACGCCTTATCGAGGAGCACCACCAGCGTAGAGGATACAAGCACAAGATTGCGGGCATCTATGGACGATCCTTCAAGGCGGATACAAATCTGACTGTTGGCAGCCCCGCGACACTGTTAGCCAACATTCTGAAAGAGTACGGATTTGAAGTGAAGCTCTACGACCCGCGTATCGATCCGCCGCCGTGTCCATTCGACACAGCCGGAGTGTATTTTGTGGCAACAAACCACAAAGAATTTGCCGATTCTGCGTGGAGATTTCCAGAGGGTTCCGTTGTCTTGGATCCCTGGCGCTACATTCGTCCGCAGAAGAACGTTGAAGTGATTCAGATCGGAACGAATCCCCTCCGATAATGAAGGTTCTGGTTACAGGGGCAACGGGCTTTTTGGGAACTCACCTTTGCCGCCGCCTTGTTGCTGATGGGCACACAATCACGATCTTGCGGCGTGCCTCGTCTAACAGTGATGCTCTGAGGAACTTACCTGTTCGATACGAAATTGGCGAAATTACGGATGCTGCATGCGTCAATCGCGCGACGAAAGGGCAGGAGGTCGTAATCCATGCAGCTGCATGCATGCAGCGCAAAAACAATTCCAGAGACATCTTTTATGCTGTCAATGTAGCGGGCACAAGAAACGTCGTCCAAGCGTGCAGACGGTATCAGGTCAGGCGCTTGCTGCATGTCAGTTCTGTTGCCGCAATCGGTATACCAGACAAGCCGCTTGAGCCTGCAACTGAAGATTTCTGCTTCAACCTCGACCGTTCGGGCCTCCACTATCACATATCCAAGCACCAAGCCGAAGCAGCGGTTGCAGAAGGAATCGCACAGGGACTTGATGCTGTCATCGTCAATCCAACGGGACTGTCTGGACCCTCCGGTCCTCTCTTCAGGGGCAGTGAAATCATTCGAATCGTACTTGGCGCTCGAATTCTCCGCTATCCACCAGGCGGAGTTTGTGTTGTGCACGTAGAGGATGTGATCGACGGTTTGATGGCCGTATTGGACCGCGGCTTGTGCGGAAACCGTTATATCCTCGGCGCCGAGAACTTGACTTTCTTACAGATGATGGAGAGAACAGCCGCGACTTTGGGCGTGAAGAGGATCTATATCCCCATTCCTGTTGCCGTCACCAAGGCCATTGCAATTGTGGCGCAATGGTGGTCCACGGTTAGGCTAAGCGGCTTTTCGGCCGCTTATGCGAAGTATTATTGCGCTAGCCGATTTAGCTACTATGATTCAAGCAAGGCTCGTCACGCGTTGGGTTTCAGACCGCGATCTTTCGACGCGATCCTCGAAGAAAGCATGCAGTACGTAAAGGTGCATGGCTGATCAGACTCACCTCTTACCCTTAGTGTCTGTGGTCGTTCCCGTGTTTAACGGCGAGCGATACCTGCGCGCGAGCCTCAATTCGATACTGGCCCAGACGTATCCGCGCCTTGAATTATTGGTGATGGACGACGCCTCGACCGATGCCACTGCGGAAATCATCAGCTCGTACAAGGATAGAGTGACTCCGTACAGGCAACCGCACAACCGCGGGCAGTTCGCAAATGTCAATGATGGCATTGTGAGGGCTCAAGGGGAGTACATCGCCGTTTATCACGCCGACGATGTCTATGACCCGACCATCGTTGAGCGAGAAGTGACATTCTTGCAGGAGCATCCTGAAGCAGGTGCGGTGTTTTGCCTTGCCCTGTTCATCGATGCTCTCGGCCGCAAGTGCGGAGGTTTCCAAGTCCCGACAGAGGTCAGGGGCGGCGGGCCTTTCGATTACAAAACGATCCTGAACGCTCTCCTCTTGCACAAGAACACTTTTATATGCGGTCCCAGCAGCATGGTGCGTGCATCTGTGTATAAAGATGTGGGCGTTTACCGTGGAGATGAGTTCGGTATCGCATCAGACCTGGAAATGTGGGTACGTATCGCCGAACGGCACCCAGTTGGAATTCTGGGAGAGCATCTTCTTCAGTATCGATTTGGACACGGCAATCTATCGGAAAACTATTATCGACATCGAACGGAGTTGGAGCGTTACTTCCTCATCATAGATCAGTATCTGAAACGGGGGGGAAAGAACTGCGTATCTCGAGCCGCCCTTGCGGCTCTCGAGGCGCACCGCGCAGAAGACTGTTTGATGGTCGCGGCCAACTACTACATTCTCGGTCGTCGTGTGGAGTGCCGGCAAATTCTGGGTTATGTCAAAGCCACGCGAATCCTGGCAAGTCCGCAAGTTCAGAGGTGGCGGTTGTTAATTCTGCTTCTGATGATGAACATTCTGGTCTGTCTGCCGAGAATCCGGTTCGTCGCCGACTTTTTTCATCGGCGATGGCACATCAATAAGTACGTCAAGCTCACGCCTGAACTTCGATCCCTTTTGGAAACCAAATGAGCAATCTTGTCTTTGTGAGCGGTGATTTCTGTTCCGGCAGCACGCTTCTTTTTACGCTATTCCGGAAGACCGGAAAGTACTACTGCCTATATGAGCCATTGCATGAGCTGATGTTGGAATATCTCTACTGGCCGTTGCCGCCCGACGATCATCATTTTTTTGTAGAGAGATATCACTCCGAACTTAAGGGATTCGACAAGATTCCCGAGTTGTTCAATCCTCGCTGGGGGAATTCCAGTCTGTTTTTGCCTCCCGAAACGGAGGCCGATGATTTGTACCGCTATCTAAGCTATCTGATTGGTACGGCTTTCGGCCGAGCGAACAACGTCATGATTAAGGAAAATCGTCTGACTTTTCGCCTCGGATGGCTGCGGTCCAGGTTTCCGAACGCCAAGGTGATTCATATCTATCGCAAAAAAGAAGATCAGTGGAAATCAGTGCTACGTCGGGTTCAAGCGGGACTCCGGAGGGAGAATGTCGGTCAGGATGACGTCACCTTCAACGGCTTCAGCATTCATACGTGGTGTGACGATTTGAAAGGCAGATACCCGGAATTGGATGCGTCCAATTCTAAAACCGGTTACGAACGTTTCGGTAAACTGTGGGAGCTGAGCTTCGCTGAAAATTGCCGCTACGCTGACATCTCCGTTGACTATGGGGACTTCATTAAAGAGTTCGAAGCGACTTGCGAACGCATTTGGGCTTGCATCGGCGTAACCGGCATCGATGCTGCACAACTTAAACAATTCGTCGTTCCCCCGCGCAATCAAAAACGAACACCCGTGACTGACCTGAGCATTCCTGAACGCGTTAGGCGACTGGTTCACCGCGCCGGCATGAGGTACGCGCGGGCCCGGGTGCGTTCATTGGCGCGACATAGAAATACAGTCACAGCTTAGAGTCGTAACGATTCATCGCCAAGCAAGAAAAGGACCTCATTCTGAGTCACGGTGTTTACTTTGCAGCCACTCTAGCGGGAATCCTCCTTTGGCAATTTCCGCATTTTCGCTTTCTAACGGCCGATCCCATCGACGTGTCGGTCAACAGCGCTAAAGTTTCACGCTATGGAGTGGCCGAGCTAAATATTCGACACAGCGACTCCGACTTGGCCAACGTTTGGGACGGCCCATCGATATCGGCTGTCTTCACCTCTCCGGGCCGACAGAAGTTTGTGGTGAATGGTTTCCATTATTCCAAGGATTTGTGGAAAGTTCGCTTTTCGCCGCCTGAAGCCGGACCTTGGAATTGGACGCTGGAATGGCAGGATGGAGTAGATGTTCATAGCGCGAACGGGACATTTGACGCCTCGGAAGGTGTAGGCCCCGGACCCGTTCGGCGCCATCCGAAAAATCCATTTCGGTTGGTGTTCGCGGACGGCTCCCTCTATCCGGCGATCGGCATCCAAGACTGCATTAACAATTCTGCTGGTGGGTCCACGCTGCGCTGGGGATTTGACGGTGACTTGCGGCGTGGTGCGGACCATCACCAAGGATCTTTTACCGACACGGACACTTACTTGAGCACATACAGTCGAGCGGGTTTCAATTTATTTCGCTGGAGCATCGACAGTTGCTCCTTCAGGCTATGGGATCGGCTGGACTCGAGTGGCAACGTATACCTGGAAGCAGAAGGAAAGCTTGGTGACGACCTCGTGATGAAACTTCGTGAATACGGGTTTCGTGTCTATATGGTTTTATTCAATCGGCCAGCCTTTCCGATGAATGCATCAGATCCAGCCAAAATGGACACAATAAAGCGATACGTGAAGTATGTCGTCGCTCGATATGGTGCTTATGTCGATTTTTGGGAATTGATGAATGAGAGTGACGCAGAAGACGAGTGGTATTCCATTGTTGCGACTTACCTTCGATCTATTGATCCCTATTCTCATCTTATTTCGACAAGTTATCCGCGGCCGGATTTGTCGGTTATTGACATCAATTCACCTCACTGGTACCAGACGGAAGACGAATTCTCTTCGGACAGGGTCACCGTCGAGAGAATCCAGGAGGCCAAAGCCTCTGGGCAGAAGCCCGTCATTTTTGGCGAGCAAGGCAACTCCGGTCAGAATTGGGATGAGCGTTCCGCCCTACGATTGCGAATTCACAGTTGGACGGCATTGTTCAATGAGGCTTTCTTCATCCTTTGGAATTCTAGCTTTGCAAAAGATTATCGGGCAGAAGCGGCGAACATCTATCTCGGCCCGCAGGAGCGAGGTTATATAGCAAACCTTCAGACCTTCGCGAAATCGATCGATTCTGACGTACGGGTTGCTTCCATAATTGTCCGGCCGCCAGCAGCGGTGAAGGCCTATGCTTTGAGTTCCAGTGAAGTTTTCGCGGCTTACCTCCACAATCATCGAGATCACAAGAATCCGAGCAGGGGAACAACTGTTCAGATTCGAATACCACATGAAGGTGTCGCGTACTGGTACAGTCCAGAGACAGGAACGGCTTCGCCGGGCTTCCCGGTTTCTGCTGGATTTCGCACGTTGCAAGTCCCTCCATTCGTCACGGACATTGCTTTGATTGTAAATGGTCGTTTTGATGGGTCTTCATTACGCGTCCGCTAGACTCACAGGACACGATTACGAACACCCGATGACCGAGCACATTCAGGGACGCCGTCCGCAGAAGGCCTGGCTCATCCTGGTTGTTTTGTTAGCCAGTTTATACGCGACTTTGAGTCAAGCTGCTTTAGCGCAGCGCGACGTACTAACGGAGATACAACGACGTGAAACGAACCCTTCGGTGTTTGACGGCCGTCGCGAGACGCGGCTGCGCGATGCTTTTCGGCAGCTCCCTTTGCGGTTTGAAGCTAACATTGGTCAAACCGATCCTGAAGTAAAGTTTCTTTCGCGTCAGCGCGGTTTCAATCTGTTTCTGACAGACCGAGACGCAGTGATGGCCATAACAGCGCCGTCTGCAGGACAGTCGTCCGACGCGACTATTCCTTTCTTTCGCTTGACCTGGATCGGTGGGAATACCAATGCAAGAATGGAAGGCATCGGTGAGTTGCAGGTTAAATCGAATTACTTCCTCGGCAACAACGAAACCCATTGGCAAACGGATATTCCGAACTACGTCCGCGTGCGGTACGACGATATTTACCCCGGCGTGGATCTTGTCTATTACGGTGAGCATGGCCAACTAGAGTACGACCTGATCGTACGGCCGGGAGCGCGTGCTGATGCAATTCGTTTGGGTATCCAAGGAGCAAGTGAGATTTCTCTGGATGCCGACGGAAACCTGATTGTTAAAATCGGTCGCGAGCAGTTTCAGTTGCACAAACCGATCATCTACCAACCGGCTCGATCCAGCTACGGATCCGGAATTGCAAACACTAGCGGTCGGGAACAGCGGTCACTGGCGATTGACCGAAGGTCAATCGACGGTCGTTACGTCCTAAAGGGAGATCACGAAGTTTGGTTCGACGTGGCAGAGTACGATCACACACGCCCGCTCATCATCGATCCACAGCTGACTTACTCTTCCTACCTTGGCGGCAGCGCTAACGACATCATCCAAAAGGTCGCCATCGACTCCAAGGGAAACGCATATATTATTGGCTCATCTAAATCACTCGATTTTCCTCACACCGCTCCTTTTCAAGGTCAGCTTTCGGACAATAACAAGGTCGTGATTTCGAAATTGAATCCTGATCTTGCCGGTGCGGCTTCGTTGATCTACTCGACTTATCTCGGCGGAAGTGCCGAAAGTATAGGACGAGGAATAGCCGTAGATTCGCAGGGACAGATCTACATTGTTGGGGACACTAGTGCCACCAATTTCCCTGTGACTTCCGGAGCCTACAGAACTGCATGTCAAATACAGGCTGGACAATGTTCGACCGATGTCTTCGCGGCGAAGATCAACACGTCGGGGAATCGGTTGCTATATTCGACATACCTTGGAGGTACAGGAACAGACTCCGCGTTCGCTCTGGCGATCGATACAGTGGGTCACCTGTTTTTGACGGGCCCTACTGATTCTTCGGATCTTCCGGTAACCAGAGGGGCGTTTCAAGTGTCATTTGCTGGAGGTCCATCGAAATTCGGCGACGCGTTTGTGGCTGAGATCAATCCTGCGGGCGGCGGGAAAAGCGATCTTCTCTACCTCACGTATCTAGGAGGTCATGGCTCGGAGCAGAGCTGGGGCATTGCAGTCGATCACCTTGGTGCAATCCTGATTGCGGGCAGCACGGCTTCGAATGATTTTCCGGTGACTTCTTCGAATGCTTACCAGACGGCGTATTCGGGTTCAGGAAAGCTTCGCATCCAAAGGTAAGGTCGGGTGACTCGCACAGATTTTGAAAGCTTCAAAGTCAGAGACGCGG
>DATFXZ010000351.1:0-3335 GCA_035315305.1 Terriglobia bacterium
GCGGTGGAAACATGCGTATGACCGCCTAACGATTCTGCGCGTTCGGCAATGGACCTTGGTATGAATTCACGATTGGCGGTATGTTCCGAGGTTTCGTTCTCGATTCGAACGGCAACACTGCCATCCGAACTGCCCTCGACAGTTAAGGTGACCGAGGTCGCGGTGGTGTGACGATGGACGTTACTCAATGCCTCCGAAGCCATCTGAAAGATTTCGCCGGTTAGCCGATCGTTGATGTCAGTACCGTCAAGCCGATTAATCACATTCACACGAATGCCGGTAACCGTCTCGAACGTCGCAGCGTACCGAAGCAAGGATTCAATGAGAACATCTCCTCGAGCTTTCGTGTTCCGAAGCCCGTAAACGTACTGTCTTAGTTCTTCAACACCATCGCGAGCCATGCTCACGAGGTTTTCGATTGCCGCCAGGGCTTGCTGCCCTTGGTCAGCTACGACCTTACTATCTTTACTTTCCACCGCGGACTGCACCAACCTCCGTACGCCCATCAGTCCCATGTGAAGCCCGATGTACGGCTGAATCACACGGTCGTGCACGCTACGCGCAATACGGCGTCTCTCTTCATCGGAAGCATCGGATGCCATCCTATCCACCAGACGAATATGTTCCAGCACAGGCGTTACCTGATCCGCCACCTGCCTGAGAAACTTGGCATCCTCCATCCGGAAGGCGCCCGGTTGCTCGGAACCAAGGAACAAATGTCCTCTGAACCATTCGTGGTGTCGCAGGGGCACCACGACTAAAGATCGACTACCCAGCCATTCAACCAGACTCGAAGCCTCTTCTACCGGCCGATGCTCTATCACCTGAGTTGCGGGATACCACACCCGGTAGCTTGCAACGTATTTCCGGACGCGGCGCTTCTCCTTGTAGAGCGTGACGCCCAGATTTGGAATCGCTCGCAAGATATCGGCAATGTTCTCGGGGGCCGGAACAATATCGATTCCAGCTTTTGGATTACGTGCGGTCGCACACCTCAACTGATGGCGTTCCGTCTCGCTGTCAGACTCCAGAAGTATGCAGGTATCTGCATTGAAGAACTGGAGCATGCGTTCCATGAAATAACCTGCGGTTCGATCAACACCGAAGCGCGGATTAGATGTCAGTGATACCTGTCGAAGAAGCTCCAAATTCCGTCTCAAGCGCTGCTCCGCCTTCGCCCAATACGTCAGAACGTAACCCAGCAAAATTAGGCTCACCGGACGCACAACGAGTCGATTCCATTCGTCGCTCCGCACCGGCGCGGCAAAATAACCCAAGGCGACGAAGAGAAATGTCGACACGATCGTTATCGATACTCCCGCGTCGGCGCCTAAACGACTGCACGTGGCCGCAATAACAAAGAAATAAAAATAGAAAAAAATGCCGTTCGTACTGCTGCTCAACGAGATCAAAAGTGAATACAAGAGGACATCCGCGGAAACGAGCAGGGCCGTCGCCAATTGGGAGAACGTACCGACATGCCTGGCGACGAAATACACCAAAGCCGCATAGAACGTGTAAACCGTCAAGAGGGCATAAATCAGCGGAAGAAAGCGGTCGGGATCGGATTTATCGAAATAGATGGCGAGAAGGGCCGTCAATGAGAGACACAAGCGAAGACCCGCAACCTGCTTGTCTGTGACTGCTCCGAGGATTTCCATCTGATTTGGCTTCCAACCCAAATCCATCAAGACCTCTTCTCAGTGCGGAGTCGTGTGAAGAATTTGGCCAGGGGTACGCGAGTTGTACCCCCGGCAATGGCAGAAAAGAAGCTGAAGCACGTTCGAAAAACGCGCTACTTCGACTCCCTATAGACGCATTCGGTGGCCATCAACTGACTCTTATCGTTAAACGTGCCAACGCAAGAGATGTAGTTCTGTTCCTTTACTTGCGCGACGGCACCCGGCTTGTTGTTGTCACTGTGCCCATACAAGAATTTCGTCTTGGCGTCATACATCACCTGGCGAGTAACTTGGCCGGTTCCGGTACGCACGGTAATCGTGGAAGTTTCCTTGCTCATGTTCTGAACGGTGCCTTGGACATTCGCTTTCTCAGCGGCTCCTTTCTTGTCCGCCTTGTCTGCTTTTTGCGCCTTTTGAGCCTTTTCTTGCGCGGCAACATTCGGCATCGAAATCAAACCAAGAAGGACAGCAATCGACAGTGCTCCTAAACACGCTAACCTGATTCTCATTTCTCTCTCCTTAGGCTAAGGTCGGAGGTCAATCCTCCAAATCTGTGTGCGTAACGTAGCCTGACCGAGCTTTCAAGTAAAGGTAAACCGACAGAAAAAAAGCGAAAAAATGTGTTTGTGGACATTTACAGGGCGTGGCAGGTTAGGTCTATGCCGATTGGAACAGCATTTCACGAGAAAACATTCGCCCTCTGTGAAAGCCTAAATTATCGCGAATGGTCCGGTTACTACACGGTCAGCGCATACGAAACGCACCATGAGCATGAATACAACGCGATCCGGAATGCCGCGGCATTGATCGATATTTCTCCCCTCTTCAAATATCGGATCACCGGGCGCGATGCGACACGGCTGGTAGACCGCGTGGTGACGCGCGATATGCAAAAGGTTACTGTGGGACAAGTGATCTACACACCGTGGTGCGACGAAAAGGGAAAGGTCATCGATGACGGCACCGTTACTCGGCTTGATGAAAATTCCTACCGTTGGACCGCCGCCGATCCGAATCTTCGCTGGTTTCACCAAAATGCTTTAGGGATGGACGTCCAGATCGAAGACCTTTCCGAGCAGATCGCAGCTCTCGCCGTGCAGGGCCCCACGTCGGGACATCTGCTGCAAAGCGTCGCCGAGGATGCGGACTTCACACGCCTCAAATATTTTCACGTGACTCCTGCGAAGATCGCCGGCGTACCTGTCGATGTGTCTCGTACCGGCTATACGGGTGATCTTGGGTACGAAATTTGGATTCCCTGGAAGGATGGACCAAAGATCTGGGACGTCCTGATGACGAAAGGCCGTGCCTTCGATCTGCATCCGGCCGGGATGCTCGCGCTCGACGTCGCGCGCATCGAAGCCGGATTACTGCTGATTGATGTTGATTTCAACAGCAGCAAGAAGGCGCTCATCGAACAGCAGAAATACTCGCCATTCGAGTTGGGGTTGGGCCGCCTCGTAAATTTGCAAAAGTCGAGGTTCATTGGACGCGAGGCGCTGATCAAGGAGCAAATCCACGGCCATAGTCGCCAGATCGTTGGACTTGAAGTTGATTGGATGAGCGTGGAACGTATTCACGATGAAGTCGGTCTGCCGCCTACAATGCCTGCTGCTGCCTCGCGGGTCGCAGTACCTGTTTACAAAAACGGAA
>DATFXZ010000352.1:0-4199 GCA_035315305.1 Terriglobia bacterium
GAATGCGAAAACAAGGATGGGCGACGTGTTGCGATCATCGATGAGGAAATGGTGAAAAAACTTTTTCCAAATGAAGATCCGATCGGTCAACACATTCGTTACACCAACCCGCCGAAAGACGGCTCGCCTAACGACATGGAAGTTGTAGGTGTCGTGAGCAAGCACCGGCATAGTGTTGACAATGATTCGCTCGTCTGCCGCTTATTCGTGCCGTTGGCGCAGGGATATACCGGCCAGACCTATCTGCATGTGCGGCTTAACACACAGGATCCTCACGCGGTCGCCGCGTTTATTCCGACGCTGCGACAAACGCTGCGGCAGATCGATCCCGATCTGCCGCTCCTACAGATAACTCCATTTCTCGACTTGATCGAAAGATCGCCCAACCTTTGGATCGTCAAACTTGGAGCAACTCTCTTCGGCGCTTTTGGTGCGGTTGCACTTATCTTGGCGGTCGTCGGTGTTTATGGTGTGAAAGCTTATGCCGTTGCATGCCGGACCCGCGAAATCGGGATCCGTATGGCCTTGGGTGCGCATCGGCGCGACGTATTCGGACTCATTATGCGACAGGGCGCGATGCAAACGGCTCTCGCAGTTGGTGCTGGCATTCTTCTTTCACTGGCTGCAGGACGCGTCCTGGCCAAAATCTTGTATGACGTAAGTCCGAGCGATCCGTTGGCGCTCATTACTGCAACTTTAATGCTCGCATGTGCGGCGCTCCTTGCTTGTTTCTTCCCGGCGAACCGCGCCACTCGTGTGAATCCTATTACGGCACTTCGAACCGAATAACAGCGTGTGACCAGCTGTGAAGGTTCGCATATTCGGTTTGCGTCAGGATGCATCCGTTGCGATAAGCGTTGGCGAAGCAAAAATACTCAATGAAGAAATTGTTCTTTGTTCTTTCGATGTCGTGTCTCGCACTGGCCATGGCAGATGCCACCGAACAGGACACTGTGAATCGTTGCGCTACGATCATTAGCCAGTTTCAGCAAATGCCGGAGAAAGCAATTCCAAGAGACGTACTCCGCCAAGCAAAAGGGCTCGCGATCATGAGCGTGGTCAAAGCAGGATTTATTTTCAGCGCCAAAGGCGGGCAGGGTGTCGTGGTTGCTCGCACGCCACGTGGCTGGTCCGGCCCATCATTTATCGCCACGGGCGGTGGAGGCTGGGGCCTTCAGGCTGGTGCCCAGGTAACTGATTTCGTGGTCGTCCTCAATACCGATGCTGCCGTGCGGGCGTTTTCCCGAGGAGGAAATGTGACAATCGGCGTGGATCTCAGCGCTGCAGCCGGACCGGTGGGCCGTACCGCAGCTGGTGCAGTCATGCCAACGGCAGCCGTTTACACCTACAGCCGGAGCAAAGGCCTTTTCGTTGGCGTGTCATTGGAAGGCGCGGTGATTGGAACGCAAAGGCAATCCAATTTCAACTATTACGAACGACTTGTTAGGGCCGATTCGATCTTAAGCGGGGTCACCAAGCCACCACCGGGTGCTGCCGCACTTCGTCGCGCGCTCGGTCCCTAAGATCGAAGGTTATGGTGTTGTCAGGGTACCTTTGACAGGATCTTTTCCATCTCCGGTGCCGAGAAAGCCCGCATTGTCTGCGAACGAATATTGCCCAGCATGTCCGCCGCGAGCAACACGCTGGCGGCCGTCTCATCGTCCGGG
The DNA here is from genome assembly GCA_035315305.1 of Terriglobia bacterium. Classification (GTDB taxonomy): domain Bacteria; phylum Acidobacteriota; class Terriglobia; order 20CM-2-55-15; family 20CM-2-55-15; genus 20CM-2-55-15. The sequence continues at coordinate 1,668 of DATFXZ010000352.1, forward strand.
GCCTCGAAGATGCACACTTGGTCATACTCGCCGAGCGTCCAATACATCTGCTTGATAGTGACTCCCATCGACTGAACCTTGGTGGCCCAGGCGGCTACCCGCTGTGTGGTCTGCTTGGCGTTCTGGATGCCCTTCTCGGTGAATTTCACCAAACTGATGTACGTCGGCTTAATCTTTTCCGTCCCTGAAGTAAGCTTGGATTTGGATTCGTTCGAGTTCGCGGTAGCCGTGTGCGGGTCGTCAGCGAAACACAATGCCAATCCAAAAAAGCAAAGCGCCAAAATCAATCCAGTCGTTTTTCTTTTCATGAGGCGATCGAATCTGGATCCCTATTTTCCGTCAACATTTCTTTGTTTGCAGACGCAGAATCTGGATCGTTGACACGTCATGCGCACGACCGGAAGCGATTCGCTATGTCTGCGGTTGAAAAATTCAGAGGTGAAGAAATTCAGTCTTGCGTTTCTGGGCATGATTCGGCATCAACCTGTTCTTTATGCAACGTCTTTTGCTATTTTTCGTCATCTCTGCAGCCTTTTCGTACGTTCTTTTTGGAAGTGATTCACTTCCATTCCCCGTGAGTGTGGGTGGTCAGACGGCGAAGGACGGCACGCCGTTCGCGAAGATCGAAAATCCGGTGGCCGCCGATGCGGAGCTGTCGGTCCAATCAAAAGACGGCATGATCATTGTCAACCTGAACGCGGTGAACACGAAGAACGAGCCGATTCCAGGCTCAACGCCCGCGGTGATTTTGCTCCAGGGCAAAACCAAAACGAACCTCGACAAGACAATGGATGGAAAGAAGCCCGCTGCCGGGAATTACGTCATGAGCGTGGTAAGCGAAGGTAAGACTGCCAGCATCCTCGTCACCATCAAGTAGGGTCAGTGCGCGAACACGATTTTTTTCGCGGCGGATCTAAACTCCTTAAGATTGAGATAGCAGCTCGAGCTCTTCGTGACCGTGCCGGACGCTGCATTCCAGCAAAGCCAGTGCGATCCCCGCCGCTATTGACGCCAAATTTCTAACGGTTGCCCCTATTTTCCGTGGTGCCTGTGCCGCTTGTGGTGGGTTTCGATGTGTCTGTCACACCGCCAGCACCCTTTACGTCCTGTGTCGGCTCCAGGTCACGAAGCTTGGCCTTCTTGATTCGGCGCCAAACGGACTGAACTACATGGATATTCGGCGTTTGTTCCTCCATGGCCGTTTTAGGTTACCAGACTAATATAATTACTGGCAAACATTTAGCCGTCTTGTCAACACAAAATCGGGACATTTAGCGCCGCGGGATTTCCTTAGGGAGAGGGCTCGACTTTCTTGCTAAAATGCTGTAGAAAGGTGCTCTTTAATGTCGAGCACAGAGTCAGTTTCCCCTCACGATGTAATCGTGTGCGCCTGCGGCACTCAGGAATATACGGCGCGCGATGCGATCGATGCGGCTATCTTCCGGGGCGAATTTGAGGAAAAATGGCAGACATTTCTCTGTCACATCGCAGCGGAAGAGCGTGCAGACGAATTGGAATTAGAGTTGGACGAGTCTGCCATCTCTGCTGCAGCAGAAGAATTTCGTTACCAGCATGATCTGATCACCGCGGAGGAGACGGAAGCATGGCTGACGAATCGTGGCCTGACATTTGAGGACTTCAGCGATTACTTTGCGCGTCAATATTGCGTCGGTGCAATTGATCAGCGCATTTGTTCTGACCAGATCGGATATACCACCGCAGATCCAGATCTGCGCGACTTGTTCGTGGCGGAGTTGATTTTGTCCGGCGCACTAGAGCATATGACCATTAAACTTATGTGGCGTCTGGCCGCACGCCGCGCTGGAAAAGAGCCCGCATCAGAAGCCATCGCCGCCGAAAAGCAAAAATTCTTAGATCGGATTAAAATTGAAGCAACGCGGCTGGGACAGTGGCTGAAGGCATTGGGTCGCGATTCACAGTGGTTAAATGAAATGCTCGCGATCGAGGCAGCGTACGGGACGCATTGCGATGGGCTGCTGATCCCCGCATCACGCCAGCGTGAATTAATGGCGCTGCGATTGAGACTGACACGATTCGAAATTGAACTGATCGAGTTGGAATCGCGCGATGCGGCAAAGGAAGCGCTGTTTTGCGTGCACGAGGATGGGATGTCAATGGAGGAGGTTGCGATTGATGGGAGATATCCCTATCGACGTGTGGACATTCTCCTGGAAGATCTTCCGGCGGAGACGCAGCAGAAGTTTGTAAGCGCATCGCCGGGGGACATGCTGGAACCGATGTCGCGGGGCGACGGGTTCGAACTCTGTCGGATCATCAAAAAAGTCGAGCCGCGACTAGAGGATCCAACCGTGAAATCACGTATCGACCAGCGATTGCTTAACTACTATTTTTCAGACCTGACGACCAAGTATACCTCCCCACGGCTATGCGTTCCTGCCTCAGTGGAATGAAAACCCAAGACAGCGAAATTTTGCGTCGGTCATCGGTATTCCGCTTTGTTTCCGATGAACATTTTGGTGCGATCAAGCCGCTGCTGCAGGAAGAACATTA
>DATFXZ010000353.1:0-4652 GCA_035315305.1 Terriglobia bacterium
GAGGAGTTGAAGGACTTGCCGGTCGTCAAAGAAGTCCGAGGCGAAGGGCTCATGCTGGCCTTGGAACTGACGATTCCAGGAAAAGAAATCGTAAAGCAACTATTGCAGCAGGGTTTCATCCTGAATTGCACACATGAGACCGTGCTGCGAATGCTGCCTCCATTCATCATTACCGAAAAACAAATCGATAAATTCGTCCGGGCTTTGCGGCCCGTACTCGAAGCTCAAAAACCGAATGGGTGACGCAAAAATCCTAAGCTCGCGACTTGCATACAAAGGCGGTCATATTCAGGTTCGTGAAGATCGGGTGATTGAACCGTCGGGTCATGAAGGCGTTCGTGAAATTGTGGTGCATCCAGGGGCAGTCTGCATCGTCGCGCGCCCAACAGTGGAAGAAGTCATTATTATCCGGCAATACCGGCACGCCACGGGTCGAGAGCTGCTCGAGATCCCGGCCGGGACGCTTCACGAAGGCGAAGATCCTCGCGAATGCGCGATTCGCGAGTTAGAGGAAGAAACCGGCTATCACGCGGCCAAGATGATAGAGCGATCAAAGTTCTGGACGACGCCGGGATTTACAACAGAGTTCATGTACCTGTACGAAGCGACTGATCTCACAAAAACGCAGGCTAATCCGGATGACGACGAAGCTATTGAAGTCGAGATTGTTCACCGTTCCGAAGCGTTGCAGATGATTCAAGACGGCCGTATTCAGGACGCAAAATCGATCCTGGGCCTCTTCTGGGTGTTCTGTACGGTTCCGGATGAAAATCCGGCACCGAAACAGCCCCTCCACCGTCCAAATACTACGGTTTAGTTACCGAAGGAGATACCAATCTCACGGCCAAAAGCCCTTCCGGACCAGGCGCGCTGCAGCGGCGAACAACCCCTTTTGCGGCACTATCCGTGCCAAGAGTGATGGTGCCGAGATGGAGATTGCGGGAACACTGGCCTTGGTCAGTGACCCGGTCTTAAAATGCACAAGACCGTTAAAACCCTGCTCGATACCCCACGGCTTCCCCATCCGAAGCCGGAGGTTCTGACTGCGGCGCCAATAACCGCATTTTAAGCTGGGCGATCTCCACCGCCGGTCAGGATGACAATTCGCATGGGCGGAAACATTTTTGTTGAAGAGAAGCCATTTTTGAAGTTATCTGTACCCTGTTTATCGGAGGAAATAGCAATGAGAAGAACGGTTGTAGTGGTCGCACTTATATTAGTATTCGCGGCGACATCGATGACCGTCTTAGCTCAGGCCAAGAAACCGCCTGAGAAGGCAAGAGATCCCGTCTGCGGGATCATAGTTGAAAAGGATCCGAATCTTTCCGTGAACCATCGCGGCGAGACGTATTACTTCTGTTCCAAAGCAGACATGGAGAAATTCAAAAAGGAACCCGAGAAGTACGCAAAGAAGAAGTGAGTTATGAGTTATGAGTTTGCTGGATTTACTCAGAACTCATAACTCAAAACTCATAACTTTCTTCCCCTACTTCACCATCCCGAAGATCTTCCTCGCTTCTTCGTACCGTCGATTGCACTCGTCCCAGTTCACATTATCCATGAACGCATCGACATAACGCGCGGCGGCAGCACCGTAATCGATGTGGTATGCGTGCTCAAACATATCGTTCACGAGAATGGGTCGGCCGAATGCGACATTATCCGTGTGATCGAACGCGATGTAATTTCGGAGTTCGCCATCACGAAAATTCAAACTCAAGATTGCCCAGCCGCTTCCACCCCCAAGCGCATTTGATGTAGCACGAAACTCCTGTTCCCACTTGTCAAAGGCCCCGTACTGTTTCGCGAGCGCCTGTTGAAGCGTGCCTGAAGCTTTCCCGGTGCCGCCAAGATTTCCGAAATACTGCTCGTGAAGAATCACGGAATTCGTAGCAATAAGCTCTTCCATCTTCAGGCCCTTTAACTGAAATCCCGGCGCATCTTTCGGCAGGTTCGAAAGCATAGTCTCAATCTGGCCCAGGCGGCGAAATGCGCCGGCATAATTGTTGTCGTAGTGGGACCGAAGAAGTTTTTCGGAAAGCCCCTTGAGCTTCGCCGGATCGAATGGCAGCGGCTTCATCTGCCGTTGTCCCGCCGCCGGTGCAGGCGTTTGCGCGGCGGCAATGCCAGGTAACACCGAGGCTGCCGCGAATGAGGCAATGACTTCGCGTCGGTTCATAGCGACCTCCTATGGATAAATTCAGGAATGTTTTTTGGCGTCTTCCAGCAAACGGCAGGCACGGGTTGGATTGAAAATGCCACAGCTGCAAAATCGGGCAAGCGTTGCGGAAGCTTGTTCAGGTGTGCGTCTTCCCTGCTTGACCCAGTCCAAAAGCTTACGAACGAAGGTGAAGGAAAGCATACCATGTCCACACATTGTGGCGATTTCGAGTGTCTGCCGATCGGCCATTCTGTCGGTCTGGCCGATAAAGCCCAACGAGTATTCCACGCTGTGACGCTCGAGCCCGGCGCGCCGCGCACAGTCGTGAGCTTTTTCGAGCGATGCGCTGATGTTGATGGAGAGACCGAGATCCGCTTGTTTTAATTCTTTAATGAAACCAACAACATCGTCTGCATTGTCAAACACAGCGGAAACCGTAGTTGGACACGAGACACCATTTACAACCGCTTCGTCGTCTCTTTTGTCGAAGCGGCGCCAATGCACTGACGGAGTCAAATTTTTCGATGCGTGAAAGATCGCGCCATGACTGGCGTCACCTATATTCACTGGGTTGTACTTCCGTGCGATTTCAAGAAACCGGCGCTGCTTTTCGACGCAATCTGTATCGTTGAAGCCGCGAGCGGGAATGGCAAAGACGATGAAGTCATCATCAAAGCTGTTGCCCGGACCATATCGATGTAGCGTGTTCGTCATATTCACCGCGGAGCGGTGCCAGGAACAATCCGCGACACCCCTTCAGGGTGCGGTTCTTGGCTCGCCACACTCCAGCGTACGCAAAGAACGCGTACGCCTAGCTTAAAATCCCCGGCACGCCTCCGGCGTGCGCACCCGCCTACCGTCGCCGTCCCAGGCCCAAATTCGTTTTCCCGCGAACGTAGGCAAAGCCTTCTTCGGATAAAACTTCATCAAGCGCGCTGTCGCCATTCTCCGCACACCGCGTGGAAACACCTACAGCAACGACGGTGTCGAGCGTTCGGGAAACTTCTTCAATCCTGTGGAGTACGGCCGGAACATTTTCAATCGACGTCTTGAACTCAACGATCGCCGAAAGAATCTTTTCATTCAGGATGTCATCACGAAGTTTGCCCGTCTTCCGATCCGTCATCATGTGCGTGACCGGATTTTTCGCCTCGAACTGGATCCCAATTGCTGCAAGGGCTACTGTCATCTTCTCGATATCACGGAAGCGCACACCCACAGTCGGCCTGCCGAATTCGACGACGTAGCCAACCTCCCCGACACCGACGCGATTGGTCACATCATTTGTCTTCACTTCTTCCGTGCCGCGCCCGTGAACACCCGTGCTCTCATGCGTGACGATCGGATCACTGAAAGCGCGACGAACAACGCGGGGCCAGGAAAGCTCGTCCGGAGTTATTGCAGAAGTCGGACAGACGTCAGGTTCCGGATCGAATCGCAAACGAAAGGCTTTCAAGAATCGGCGAATTCCTCTTACCAGAGTGGGATTGAGTTTCTCCATGCTCATGCCGCGGTAACACGTGTAGCACTCGACGCACTCGTCCGGATTGACGACTGCTCGATTCCTCGCAGCATCAATTGAGATCGCACCCATCGGGCAAATCGGAATGCAATTGCCGCAGGCTACGCATTTGTGCTGGTCGATGCGCATAAAACTCGATCAGTCAACCACAAATCACAAGTAGAGCACAAAATGTTTTTCCCCGCTGCAATGCGCGTCCGTGCTAGCATCTCGAATTTTGTACTGTAAGGAGGATTTTTGAATGAGTAGATCGGCTTTCGCCGAAAAGCATCCATGGACGTTGCCTTGGTGGAAGGCGGATGGAGAGAATTTCTGGGTCATGGTCTACATCATAGCTATTCATATATTGGCGGCTACAGGACTCATATTGTTTCCCCTGCCTGGTTGGAAGATTTTTTTATCCGCGCTGCTAATGGCGGGCGCAGGTGGTTTGGGTACAACGATCGGCTATCATCGTGGTCTTGCTCATCGGGCGGTTAAACTGCATCCGGTGGTCGAGCAGCTTCTCATTTTCTTCGCATGTTTTAACGGCTCAGGCGCTCCGAGCACGTGGATCGCAAATCATCGAAATCATCATGCGAACTCCGACACTGTCGATGATGTGTCGAGTCCCCGTCATGGCGGCTTCTGGTGGGCACACCTGCGATGGCTCTATCAGTGGGAACCATCCAGCATGCAGAAGTGGTGTCCAGACATGATGCGTCCGCGCTACACGATATGGGCTAAGTTGCAAGCGCCATTGGTCGTAATCTCACTCTGCTTCGGGTATTTCCTATTCGGCTGGCCCGGTTTCTTCTGGCTCGGCGCGATTCGAATGCTTTACTGCCTGCATATGCAGTGCTTCGTGAACAGCCTTCTGCATCTAAAGCCCGGCCTTCCTGAGGGTGTCGACTCCAGCCAAAACATCTGGTGGTTGGGCCCGCTCCAAGTGACAGCGTGGGGTGAAAACTGGCACGGCAATCACCATGC
>DATFXZ010000354.1:0-2009 GCA_035315305.1 Terriglobia bacterium
GGAGTGCAGGAAATCTTGAAGTGAACCTTGCCGAAGTCACTGCTGAAGTTATGTCCGGCATGTTCGTCCTGAGCCTGCAGAAGTGAAACGGCTCCGGCAAGAATTAGGGTGAGCGCTATCCTCAGCACCATGATTTGTTGACCACCATTACTCCGATCACAGCCGCGGAGCGGCGACAGAATGTAGCGAAACCCACGGCTTTCGGGCGTGTTGCTCAAACACACTCTCCACGGCTAAAAACCATACATCATTAGAACGTCAAGCGACCGACAATCTGTCCAGAGCGAGGCTGCGAGCCCGCGCCATTCGCCCAAGTGACAAATCCGTAGCCGCCCGTCAAACGCTGCTGGCCATCTCTCGTCGTGGGCGCGGCGGGATTGGCGCCTGCCAAAATTCCACCTCCGCCGCCGCTGAGCTTTACGGGCTCGGGGCTGGATAGAAAGAGTCGGTTAAACACGTTGTAGAATTCCGCCCGGATTTCGAACCTGACGTTACGCTCACGGTTCACGAAAAAGTTACGGCCAAAGCTCATCGATTCCGCCGGCTGCCGCTGCCAGCGGTAGTCGTTCAGATACGGCGCCGTCGTTCCGAACTGTCCTGGGGGCGCATCGACCCACGCGTCCTTATTCAAGACAAGATCTTTGGTCGGATCGATGCAATGGCAGTTAGGGTCTTTCAGGAGCAGAGGCTGGCCGGGAACTCGATTGAATAACGTCGTCCCTCCGCCCCACGTGGCTGGGTTGTTTGCCGGTCCCCGACCCAACTGCGTCAGCAGGTTATTGTTTGAAGCAGGAACTCGAAGTACTTCTCCACTTTGATAGCGGAGCACCGAGCCGATCGTCCAGTCGCGCACAACGGATGATAGTACCCTCGACGCCGCGCCATTTCCGAACTTGAATCCGGGAGTCGTGTAGTTGAACGCGACCACGAGCATCAATGGCCTGCTGAAGGGTGAAATCTGTTTATTTTGCTTGTAGTCAAAGACGTCGTTGATGATCACGTTACCGGGCACTAAATAGGATGTGTCTGTGCCGGTGCCCAGCACTAATTCCTTCTGCCAGGTGAAGGCCACCTGTCCCGTTAGTCCTCGCGAGAATCGCTGGGTCGCTTTTGCCTGCAGCGAATCGTACCAGGTATCGCCAAGCGGTGGTCCAAGGAACGGCGGGATTCCTACCCACTGCGGATGAGGCCGCAACGCCTGGATGAGCGATTGATCGGATGGGAAGCCCGGATAAACATTGTTGGGGTCGGCAAGGTTCGGGAACCGCGCGATGACCTGTGGTGAGCGAATCGGCAGTGTTAAAAGAGCCCTGTCTGCGGCATTCGTGATATCGAGACCCCAGGCTGACTTAAGACCCTCAGGTGTATATGAATTGTAATTTTCTTTTGCCAGCAGCGGCGCTGTCCACCACACTCCGCGATTGCCAACATATGAAGCTTCGACCATGAGGTTGGGCATGACTTCACGCTGCAAGCCAATGCTCCAGTGGATCTGCCGTGCAGGCCGTCCTGCATTCCGATCAATCGAGATGAACGGCGATTGAGGCGGCCTCAAGCCTGGCGCGATTTCATACGGATATTTTTGCCTGAAATCCGGGAAGAAAATTGAGGGGTTACCAAACGCGTTGCCGTCTGCGAAGGGATTACCATCCGACAATGCATATTTGTTAAGCCCATAGCCCGGGACACCCAGCGTGTAGAAATCGGCAGCGCTTCGCGTCACGTTTCCGAGATTCGGAGCCGTTCCGTAAATTATACCGGAACCCAAACGGAGTACCGTCTTGGCGTCGGAACCGATCTGATAGGCAAGTGCGAAGCGCGGTCCAAACGCGTACGGATAGTTGCGGTTGAAGCTGCAATTGCACGTGGCTTCATAGATCACCGAGCCAGGCAAGTTCCCCGCGAGCGGGTTCGGTTTTTTGAAGTCCGCGCTCTGCATGCGGCCGTACTGCTCTTTATGTAGTGTGACGAAGTCGTAACGCAAACCGTACTCGAGCGTCAACTTGCGC
>DATFXZ010000355.1:0-5265 GCA_035315305.1 Terriglobia bacterium
CCTCGCGACCATCGGACGCGGAGTACTCGGACTTACGATTCAGTGCGCGCGCTGCCACAACCACAAATTCGATCCGATTCCGCAAAAGGACTATTACGCGATGCAGGCGGCGATCTTCGGGTATATCGAAACGACGTACCCGTTGGTGCCGAAAGAGGAAGCCGACGCATATGCCAAACGCGTTGTAGAAATCGACGTATAGACAAAGCTGTTCCGCGAGCAGATTTCAAAAATTGAAGCGCCTTATCGGGAAAAGTTGAAGGCCGAAGCGCTCAAGCGATTCCCAGAAAATGTCCAGCGCGCCGTCCTTAAACCTGAAAACGAGCGAACGCCCGGTGAGGCATTACTCGCAACGCAAATTATCGAGGGAGGTCTCAACGTCAACGCCCGTGCGCTGGCAAGCGCACTTAGTGCCGAGGACGCCGCACAGCGCAAGGCATTGACCGATCGAATCGCGGCTCTGGAAAAGGAAAAACCAAAGCCGATACCGGAGGCGGACGTCGCGACCGATGGTGATTATCGTTTCACTCCGCTTGGTGATGGCGATGAAGTGATCGGATGTGTGAAGTGCAGAATTCAAGAGGGCGAGGGAACGTTTTTGCATACCGGTCCGGCACGGTACGAAGTTCCACCATCATATTTCCTCGTACGAGGTGATCCGAACAGCAAGGGATCGCTCATGAAGCCGGGATTCATTACAGTGGCCACCTATGGCAATCCGCGTACGGAAATTCCTCCTGCCGACGGACACACATCCGGGCGGCGAAGAGCACTCGCAGAATGGCTTGCCTCACGAGAAAATCCCCTGACGCCACGCGTCATCGTGAACCGCGTCTGGCATCATCATTTCGGTCGCGGCATCGTCGCCACTCTCGACAACTTCGGCAAAATGGGAGAGCAGCCGACGCATCCGGAACTGCTGGATTGGTTAGCGGTGGAATTCATGAATCGCGGCTGGAGCATCAAACAGCTCCACAAATTGATCATGACATCCGAGGCGTACCAGATGGCGTCGGCGTATGTGGACACGGAAAACCTGGACAAGGATCCCCAGAACCAGTATCTGTGGCGATATCGCACGCAGCGGCTGGATGCGGAGATCGTGCGCGACAGTGTCCTGGTTGCAAGCGGCGCGATCAATTTTTCCGTTGGTGGAAAACCTGTTCGTCCGCCTTTGCCGGAAACCCTGGTCAAGTCGACCATTTACAACGTATGGCAGAACCAGGAGGACGGACCTGAAGTCTGGCGGCGAAGTCTCTACGTCTATCGCAAGCGTGGCATGGCTTATCCAATGTTCGAGGTCTTCGACATGCCCGATCCGAATTTCAGCGCAGGCCGCCGCACTATCTCGACAGTTCCCACACAAGCGCTGACACTGATCAACAATGACTTCGTGCTGAAGCAGGCCCAGCTGTTCGCTGACAGGATAAAGAAGGAAGCCGGCGATAATCCGCTGAAGCAAATCGATCTCGCGTACCGGATTGCACTTGTGCGGCCCCCGGATGAAACCGAACTGGCGCTGGCAACGGATCTACTGGGGACACATTCACTTGTCGACCTGACCCACGTGCTGTTGAATTTGAGTGAGTTCCTCTATATGAGGTGATGGCTATGAAACATTTTTGGTCTCGACGCGATTTCTTGTATCAGTCCGGTGGCGGCATCAGCGGTCTGGCGCTGGCTTATCTCCTTCACAAAGACGGGTTGCTGGCGGCGGAATCGAGCCCGAACGTCTGCAACAACATGCCCCTCGGCGTGAATCCATACGCCTCCAAGCCGCCGCACTTCAAGGCACGGGCAAAAGCTGTCATCTCTCTCTTCATGAGCGGCGGTCCCAGTCATGTCGATACATTCGATCCTAAACCTGCCCTGGGCAAATATGCGGGACAACCGCTGACGGGAAAGGGCGACATCAATGTCCGCCAGGGTTGGCCCGGTCCACTAATGCCGAGCCCGTTCCAATTCAAGAAATACGGTCAAAGCGGAATCGAAATCTCCGAGATTTTTCCCAACCTTGCGCAGCATGTCGATGAACTGGCAATCCTGCGTTCCGTATACGCGAGGTCGAACGACCACGTTCAGTCGACTTACGAATTGCAGTCCGGGCAAATCCGTGCCGGATATCCGGCAATGGGTTCGTGGATCACGTATGGGCTCGGGTCGGAAACGAGCGGTCTGCCCGCATTCGTCGTCATCCCGGACGCGCGCGGCGGCCCGATAGGCGGAGTCAGCAGTTGGAGCGCGGGATTCATGCCGGCGGCGTTTCAAGGAACTGCGTTCCGCTCTTCAGGCGGCGATCCGATCATGGACCTGAAGCCGGCCGCCGGATTGACATCCGAACAACAGCGCGCGCGTCTTGATCTTCTGGCGAAACTGAACGAGCGCGATTTAGAAAAGTATCCCGGCGATTCCGAACTGGCGGCGCGTATTTCCTCGTACGAACTCGCATTTCGGATGCAAGGTTGCGCGCCCCAGGTCGTCGACCTTGACCACGAATCCGAGAGCACGCGAAAGCTGTACGGAATGGACGAAAAGATCACCGAGCCGTTTGGCAGACAGTGCCTGCTTGCGCGCAGACTGGTTGAAAATGGAGTGCGATTTGTACAAGTTTTTTCTGGAGGCCTTGGCGATCAGAATACGGAAACATGGGACGCGCACGTCGACGTCAAGACGAACCACACGCTTCACGCTGCCGAAACCGACCGGCCGATCGCGGGCTTGCTGACGGATCTGAAATCGCGCGGCCTGCTCGATTCGACGCTCATCGTCTGGCATGGTGAGTTCGGACGGATGCCGATCTCACAAAGAGGCATCGGCCGCGACCACAACCCAGGTGCGATGCCCGTCTGGATGGCAGGCGCGGGAATCAAGGGCGGCCAGGTCATCGGCGCCAGTGATGAATTTGGTCTCAAGGCCGAACAACAAGTGACGTCTGTGCATGATCTCCACGCCACGATCCTGCACGTGCTCGGTCTGGATCACACGAAGCTCACGTATCGATTTAATGGCCGAGACATGCGCCTCACCGATGTGTACGGCGAGCTGATCCCGCAAATCGTCTCGTAGGCCGCGCCGGCTTTAGCCGGCGCGGCCGAGCGAGGTTCGGCGTTATCGCCGAAACGTGCGCCCTACTCCACATCAAAAGCGCATCTGACCAACGTTCAATTCATTAATTCTCAATTCCCATCCGATAAAACCGTTCGTATCTGTGCGATTCCTTCCCCCGTTGAGAATTAGGAATTAAGAATTCAGCATTGATCAGATCTTCTGGGGGTCGGCGCACGATTGTCAAAGTTACAGAAGATAGACACTAATCGGATCGAGCCCAGAGTTGGGTGACGAGCCTACCCGCGGACTGCTCAATAGCGGCCATGGCATCGAGAATCACATCCTCCCGGAATCGGCGGCCAACGAGCTGAACCCCTGCGGGCAGATCTGCAACGAGATCGATTGGCACAAATCCGGCCGGCAACCCGAGATAGTTGATGCCATAACTATAGATGGAAGCATCGAAGAGATCCTTCGCCTGCGTTGGTCCTTGTGCATCGTAGTTCCACGCATAGGTCGGCCGCATGAGAAACGGCGTCAACACTAACGGATACTCATCCAGGAATACGTTCCAGGCACGCATCATGCGGGTTCGGTCCGCGAGCCCCGCGCGATAGTCATCGAGATCGAGAATTCTCCCGAACTCGTAATACCAGCCAAAGATGCGGCGCACCTCATCGCTGCCGAACTGGTCGACCGTCGGACCAAGCATTCCCTTGAGCTCCGTCAGCAGTACACTGAACCATCCACGGGCCGGTTCTATGATGGACGGCGGCTCGGCCTCCACGACTTCATAGCCGGCATCACGGAGATACACCGCCGTCCGGTCCATCAACTGGAGAATGCCCGGATGGATCGGATAACCGTAACTGTTGCGCGCGACAGCAACGCGGATTGGTTTCGCCAAAGGATCGCCGTCGAATGGCGCAGGGACCCACCAGGGATCGCGCGGATCGCCCATGGCCATAACACGTGTTGCGAGTCGCACATCCGCTACGGTGCGCGCAATCGCGCCTTGCACTGACGTGAGTTGCGCGAGCAGGCCCCGCTCGGCGATCGCCGATGGATTAAATGCCGGAATGCGCCCGGGCGTTGGCTTAATAGTGGTAACGCCGTTGGTGAATGCCGGAAATCTCAGTGAACCGCCGATGTCGTTGCCGTGATGGATAGGGCCGAACCCTGCAGCGGCGGCAACTCCGGCACCGCCTGATGATCCACCCGGAGACGCATCCGGATGCCAGGGATTGTGCGTGCGGCCGTGTAACGGATTTACCGTCGTCACACGCATCGAAAGTTCGGGCGTGTTGGTGCGGCCTACGATGATCGCGCCGGCCCGGCGCAGGTTACGGACGAGCGGCGAGTCATCGGGTGCGATGAAATTGGCGAAAGCTGGAAGACCATTTGTCGTCGGCTGCCCTTCCTGATCGATATTCACTTTGATCGTCACCGGAACACCAAACAACGGACCAGGCTTGGCACCGGTTGCGAGCGCACGGTCGGCGGCGGCCGCCTTAGCAAGCGCCTGATCAGTGAGATCAATCACGATCGCGTTCAGTTTGGGATTGACCTCACGGATGCGATCGACGACAGACGACATCACTTCGGAACATGAAAACCGTTTCTTCGCAATGCCGGCGGCGACCTCGACGGCATTCGCCTGCCATAGCTGCTCACTCATCGGAGACTCCAACTTCGGGGTGCCGTCCGTCAAACGTGCGCATGTTCGGCAACTGTTTGTGTCACGACCGCCCCGGAAACGAGTTGCTTTGCAGGGTTAACTTTAACCCAAAGCCAAGCTCCAATCAGGAGCAACACGACCATTGGGATGAAAGGTGCATCGTAATTGCCGTAGTGATCTACGACAAATCCAAACATCAGAGAAGAAACAAATGATCCAACTTGCGCGGCAGTGTTCATCGCGCCAACGGTCGCACCGGCAAACTCCCCGCCAATATCCAGACAGGCTGCGAACATGATCGGCTGCTGAAAAGTAATTCCAGCGTAAACGAGGGACAGCAGAATGAGTGTTGCAAGCCGCTGCTGTGTGAACATCACTGCGATCGCGCAGAGTCCCGCAATTGCCAAACCCGCTACACCAATGGATCGGCGACCCCAGGTTAGACCTACTCTCTTGACGAGCGCGTGACTGGCTAATCCGCCGGCGCAGTTAGCGCATGCCGCTACGAGAAACGGCAAAGACGACAGCAGAAGATCGTT
>DATFXZ010000356.1:0-5770 GCA_035315305.1 Terriglobia bacterium
GATGACGTCTTCTTTTATTAGGAGGCAAAAAGTGAATAGGGATTATGGCGAGTGCCTGACGGATGAAACGTTGACCGAATACCTCGAAGGCGGCTTAGACCCCGCTGTCAAAGCCGCCAGCGAAGTCCATTTGGTCGCGTGTGAAGACTGCCGCAGTCAGCTGGCTTTCTTCATGCATGTCCTTCGGCCGGAAGTGACTCCTGAAGAAGCCAACGCGCTCGAACGTATTGGCGCTAAGTGGGATAGCAAGACAGCGAACAAACGAGTTCCCCCGCGGCGCAGCTTTCCGCGGTTCGTTGTAGCACTCACTGCAATAGCCGCTGTCCTGGTAATCGGGTTATTTTCCGCCTGGATTATCCGTCAGCGTTCGGCTGAGCCGAAATCGGCTCATGAAGTGGTCCTGCTGCTGTTGATGCAGACTCGTCCGTTTGAATCCCGCATGGCGGAGCAACCTCACAGGCCCATTGTTCGAACGCGCGGCTCGGGCGATCCGGGCGTTTCCTTTCCTTTGCTGGCAGGCGAAATGACCAGGTTCTCCGCAAATAGTCATGAGATGGGTAGGTTTTACCTGCTTCAGAAGGACTTCGAACGCGCCGTCTCCTATCTGGAAATTGCTGAACGGGAGACAGGCGCCGCAGCCGCGGTTCATAACGATTTAGGGGTCGCATACCTTGAAAGGGGAGATCGATTAGCGTTGGACAAGGCCGAAGAAGAATTCTTGCACGCCTTGCAGCAGGATAAGTCATTTGCTGCAGCGACATTCAATCTCGCGTTGCTTTACGAACATACAAATGCGACCTCACAAGCGGAAGCGCAGTGGAAACGGTATTTGGAATTGGATTCCAAGTCGGATTGGGCAATGGAAGCTCGTGGAAGGCTACAAGGGTTGAGTCATTAGATATGTCCGACAACGTCCGGAGGTTTCGCTGGAAGAAGTCCGGAGTCATTTCTGCGCCTGACTTAGTACGCGAGTGTGGGGAAAGGCTGACCGACCGTGAGCTGTGGCGGCAGTTTCAAGAGCGGTTTCAAGGGCTGATCTTCACGTACGTGATGCGTTCGCTTCGGCTTCGTCATGTTCAAGATGACGTCGCCGACATTGTCCCGGACTTGGCGCAGGAGGTCTATCTGAGACTGGTTCAAAACGAAGGACGAGCGCTTCGATCGTTCAAAGGCACAACGGAGTTTTCAGTGAGGGCTTTCTTGGCAAGGATCTCAGCGTCTGTCGTACACGACTATCAGAGGCATACGGCGCGTGACAAACGCGGTGGGCAAGTCATTCCGATCGACTCCGTGGGGACCGCCGAGTTGAGCCGGAAATCAGGGGATGTGCCGGAATTCGATTCGAGTCAACTCAGCGCGATCCTTGCGTGGATCGACATGGAGCGCATCGTCGAAGGTGATCCGGATCGCAAGAACGCTCGACGCAATGCGCTCATATTTCAATTGCACTACATCGCTGGTTTTGAATGCGGTGAGATCGCCCGTTTCCCAGGTTTCGAGCTGACCGAGGCAGGAGTTCAAACCATCCTCGCCAGGTTACGAAAGAGAATCCAGGAATGACGCGAAGCGCAAGCGCGATAGCGCGCAGCCTCATGAAAAGGACTTTCAAAATGATCGAACCGAACGCAACAGCTCAAACGGATGGCGCACCATACCACGAGATTGCAATTTACGTTCGCGACCTTCTTCGATCGGACTACGCGGTGGTCGCCTTGGTTGAAGACGGTTCCATCCGCATCCGGGGGTTTGTCGGCCCGGAAGACGACGGTTACGGAAGCGTGGCACTGGATCTGATCTCGCGTTTACGGAACTGGGGGCCGGTCATCGTCGACGATGCGAGTCTCATTGCAGGTCCTGTTTCATACGGGGGCAATGTCATGGGTTTGTTAATGGGCTATTCATCCAAACCCGGAACATTTACCACGGAAGACCTCGAGAAGCTCATGGGCTATGCACCCGTAGCGGCAATCATCATCGCTAATGCTGCGGTTGAAGAAAAAGCTGTGATGAAAGCAAATGTTACGACCGATGACCTGTGCCACTTTTTCCGTCTCATCACGATGGGCGAATTCTCGGCGTGTTTTGCGCATGAGGTCCGAAACCCACTGATGCACATCCGAGGGAATCTCCAGCTCATCAAGGAGAGTATCCCGCCACGGCATCCCCTCCGTTCCAGGTTCGAAGCCATCGACCGTGCTTCACGTCGCATCGAAGACATGGCGAAGCGGATGCTCGATTTCAGTAAGAAGCGAACTCGTCGCTTCGAGTCCTGTGATGTTGACGAACTTATCTCCGATGCATTGCGTTTCGTCCGGCCGTACGTCCGCAGCAAGTTCATCGACGTACAAGTTCATCTCGATCCTGAGCTACCTGCTATCGCTGCCGATCGCTGGCAGATCGTGCAGGCATTCGTGAACGTATTACAAAACGCTGTCGACGCAATGGCGGAAGCACCGTGCCGCGTTCTTTCCATTGGTGCAAGCATCAAGCAAAACCGAATGCAAATCGGTTTTTCCGACACCGGGGCCGGAATTGAGACCGCCAACATGTCGAGGATTTTCGACGCATTCTTTACCACGAAGGGGGACCAGGGAACCGGACTCGGATTGTATGTAACCAGACAAATCGTTGAAGACCACGGTGGGACTGTGAGTGTCGAAACCGGTGGTCGCGGGACGACGTTCAATATCAGTCTCCCTCTTTAGGCTGTTCAAGCCGGCGGGGAGCAACTTTCATGATGAAAGCCCCGCTCTCTTTTTTTCCTCCCGTTGAATGTAGCGCTTCAGTACGCGCGATTTCTCCCTGCAGCGGCCACAATTGATGAATTACAATCCCCGGCCATGAGCGAAGCGAATGCAAGCCCGGTAGGGCGCAGCCATCAAGAGATGTCGGAAGGGTTAGGCACAATGCCCAGCAAGGGCCTGAATTCAAGATCTGTCCTTTATGTCATCTTTTTTCTTTCGGGAGTGACTGGTCTCGTATACGAAGTAATTTGGGTACGCTTGACCGGTCTCGTCTTCGGCAATACGTCGCAGGCAATCTCAATCGTACTCGGCGCTTTCATGGCTGGACTGGCCCTGGGAAGCTGGAAATTAGGACAGAGAGCCGACCGTACTACAAACCCCCTTAGACTATATGGTCTGCTCGAAGTCGGCATTGGCCTTTCCGCAGCGCTGGTCCCGCTGATCTTTCGTGGGCTCGATTCGTTCTATTGGACAATCGCTCCGATGGTCGCCTCCATTCCCGGCGGCGCCGGTTTCATTCGATTCGCAACAAGCTTCGTCGTTCTCATTACGCCGACATTCTTGATGGGCGGAACGCTGCCAGTGCTAACGCGCTTCTTCACGGACCGGATCGAAGAAGTGGAGCGCAAGGTTGGCGTCTTATACGCGCTGAATACCTTTGGCGCAGCCGCCGGGTCTCTGTTGGCGGCGCTTGTCTTGATCCCGGGAATCGGTAATATCCGGACGACATTGATCATCGCCACGGTCAATGTAGCCATCGGGCTCTTCGCGATGTGGCTATCAGGGGGGCTGCCTGGATTAGACCCCCCATCCCGTCTTACAGGCGACGAGGGGGCCCCCTTGTCCCCGACGTCGAGTTCAAATCCGATCGTGGACAGATTTGTTCTGATGACGCTGGCAGTGTCCGGATTTGTTTCAATGCTGTACGAAGTGTCGTGGACACGCGCTCTGTCAGCGATGATCGGCAGCTCCACTTACGCGTTTTCGATCATGCTGGTAACGTTTTTGATCGGAATTGCCCTTGGCAGTTCGGTCATCAGTCGCAGGAAACCAGTCGCAACCCTTCGCCTGCTTGGCTTCTTGCAACTTGGAGTGGCTTTCGGCGGAATAGTATTCCTTGTCGGATATCTTGCCGCGCCTTATACATTGCTCTCGCTGATCCGCGCGTTTCACTACTCGTTTACGGCAATCCTTACGATCCAATTCATTCTGTGCGCGGGCCTCATGATTCTTGCGACGTTTTCGATGGGCGCGACTTTTCCAATTGCGAGTCAACTTTATTCAAGCAAGTTCACGATTCTGGGGCGCAGTATCGGCAACATCTATTCCGTGAATACCGTCGGCGCTATCATTGGATCGCTGGCTGCCGGATTCGTGTTGATGCCGCTTATCGGAACGGAACGAACTATTCTGGCCGGACTTTTTTTCAACGCCGCGATGGCTCTCTTGTTGCTGACGGAAGCGAAGACGAGCCGTCTTGCCCAGGCTCTCGCGACGGTCCTGTTGCTCATCGCAACAGTTTCAATGCGTGGTGGAGTGTTTTGGAAACCGGATGCCATGGATCGAGGGATCCTTATTTATTCCAAAGCTCTCGACGCCCGTCCTGAGTTGACGATCGGTGAGCACTACGAAGATACCGACGTGGTTTACTTCAAGGAGGGCAATAACGCGACGATCTCGGTGCGTAAAGGCGAAAACTACATGGCGCTTCGCACGAACGGAAAGGTCGACGCGTCGAATCGCGATGACATGATCACTCAGCTCACCGTGGGTTGGCTGCCCGCTTTCTATCATCCCAATCCGAAAAATGCGCTCGTCATCGGGTATGGGTCCGGCGTGACCGTCGGCGCCGTCACGTCCATTAAAGAGATAGAAGATATCGACTGTGTCGAAATTGAGCCTGCGGTCTATGGGGCAGGTCCTTGGTTTTCGCAAATCAATCGCAAGAGTTACGAGAATCCAAGGGTCCATCTCACTTTCAACGACGCGCGGAATTACATGAACACGACGCGTAAAAAGTACGACATCATCATTTCCGAACCCTCGAATCCGTGGATCGCCGGAGTCGCAAGCCTCTTTACCTCGGAGTTTTATGATCGCGCGGCGGAAGTGCTCACTCCCGACGGCGTATTCGCGCAGTGGATCCAACTCTACGAGCTGGATCCGGAAGATTTGCGGATGGTGTTGTACGAGGTGCAGCGCAAGTTCCCTGAAGTTTCAGTGTGGGTGACCGACTCGGACTTGATCATGATCGCCACGCGCCAGAAGCAGACCTTGGACACGGGGCGAATTGCGAAAATCGTGAAATCCGATCCAAGCATGGTGCGGGACTTTCGTGATTTTCTACACAGCGAGACCCCCGAGGGATTGCTTGCCTACTACGTGATGTCGACGGACGCTGTGCGTAAGTTCGCATCGAAGGCGCGTCGCAATACGGATGATCATCCGCTGCTGGAGTTTCATGCCCCTCGCCGTCTGTTCGCGGATACTCGTGATTTGAACATCGATCTGCTGTATGAGGCGAAAGACGGACTGCTGCCGCAAGGCGCCGAAGTTAACGATTTGGAAGCTGCATATGCAGGAATCATCGAGCCGTTACTCGCGTTTAAGCGAAGTCATCTCGCGAACCAGGCGATGGCGTTCCTGGCTCAAGTTCCAAAAAAGCAGGAAGCGTCTCTGCAGCTTGCGATTGCCAAACTCAAAATGGATTCTGCCGACTGGCAAGGCGCTGAAGAGGCGTTGAAGCAGGCCGACTCTCAAATCAAGCCGGATAGTCCCATCATGGGTGAAAAAGAAGAAATGATGGGGTTGCTGTACGAGTCTTTGGGCAACATCGATGAGGCGAAGAACCATTTCGCGCGGTCCGTTAAAGCTGAGCCGATGCGACCGTTGCCGCTTCGCAGGTTAGCGGAGCTTGCAGCGAAGGATCAGTCGTGGGCCGACGCTTCAAACTGGATGCAGCAATACCTCGAGACCCAGCCGCAGCAATTGGGGCATTACTGGGCGGTTCTCGGCGATTACCGGCT
>DATFXZ010000357.1:0-2068 GCA_035315305.1 Terriglobia bacterium
AAGTGCGGGCCGGGCCAGAGCGTAAGGCAAAGCCGTGTGACACGATACGCACGATGTGTCGTGATCGCGCGCCGCGTTTGGCCAATGCACCCACCAATCGACGCGTTTGTCCAGGTAAACCGCGGCTGCCCGCAGTCCGGACGTCGATATTGTGACCACAGGCTGTTGTGCGAAATCCACTGCAGCAGTGGCACCCAAAATCGCGAAGGCAATCAGGAGCTTGGTAAGTTTGTGTTTCATGTTCGATTCACTCTTGAGAACGCCTGCAATCGTTCAAAACATGACTTTCAACGTGGGCACACGTTCATTCTTACTTTTTCAACCGGGCTCCAGTCAGTTGCGCGATCGCCGCCAAGGTGGTCTGCGCGGCATTTAAACCCAGTCGGAAATCCTTGTCGTAATAAGTCGTGTAGACGTCCGTTGGCTGATGGTGTTGGGGATCCCAGCCCGCGCCGATCTGCGCCCCGCGTTCGTTTTCACGCAAGCTGATCGAAGCAACTGCATCCATGAACGGAGTGGAGTCCGTGTTCGTCATGTGATTGCCGACTGCGGCTGGATAATCGGTCGCGTATTTCTCGTTGGCTTGCTCGAAAGCCCAGGCGAGCGCCTGGGACTGCGCCGACATTTTAGAATTCATTTGGAACTCGATGTTGACGTCGGCCTCGGGACGTTGCTCTCTGCTCATGGTGCCGTCCGCGCGAGGCATGCCGTGATCAAATAGCATCATGTCGTGCTGGATCATGCCGAGCCATTTCGGCTCAGGATATTTGCCCGATCTCGGCGGGTTTTCCTTCCCCTGTAAATCCCGGCGCTGGTCGACATAGGCACGTGCGCCGGCGAGCCCGGCTTCTTCGTTGTTCCAGAGGATGAATCGAATGGACCTGTCTGTCTCGACATCAGGGCTGCTGAAGACGCGGGCCACCTCCATCACAAGAGCAGTTCCGGACGCATCGTCATTTGCGGCTTCGCCCCACCCAATTCCATCCATGTGCCCGCCGACGATATACATTTCTTCAGGATGAGTCGTGCCGATCTTCGTGCAATAAACTTCCTCGCGCAGTCCCGGCGTAGATGGCTCCATATTCAATTCGCGCAATTCCAGATCGGGCTGCTTGTTTGGGTCGTTGTTCACACCTTCAGGAATTCGATAGCCTCGAATACGCGCCCCGCTCGGACCGAACGGACTTGCGCCTCTCGCTCCGCCTCCCCCGTCGCGCGCGGTAGGTGGTGCGGGATTGTATTCATACTTGATCCGTTCGGCATTCGTACAGCCGTGGCTCTTGAGCTGCGCCTCGATCCAGTCGATCGCCTTTCGATTCCGCTCGGTTCCCTGGCGCCTGTCGCCGAACTGCGTCAGGCCTTTGATCGTGGCTTTGTACTTTTCCAGGTCAAGACGGTCGACCATCGCTTTGATTGGATCATCCGGTCCGGGCAGGCTCGTGGCCGCAACCGCTCCGCCTTGTTGCGCCAAAACGTTTGGGACGCTTCCGGCAAGGCAGATAGAAATCGGAATAATGCATGCTTTACAGCGCATGATATTTGGCTTTCCTCCTGTTTGGCGTGGCGGCCTAGATTGTCGAAACAGCAACGAGCCTGTAAGAAACTAGGTGATGAGCGCATTAGGAATCGACCCTGATATTCTGTTTAGCTTTGCTTCAGTTCATTCTCAGGATTTGCGAAACACAGCAGGCACGGCCATGTCCGGCTGCAGCACGGGCCGCGTGTGCTACTCCGTCACCTTTCGTAAGGGTAGTCTCACCTGCCTATGTTGTGCGGAATTTTTTCTGGCGCCGGGGCCGCAGAACGACTTTATCTGAGGGCGAACAGAGCAAGGCGGCTCGTACGTGGTTATAAACCCGACGGACCAGCCAGTCAAGAAACTCGTCTTATAATGCCGGCCATGGCGGCACGAACTTTCACGCGAATTGGTTTGTCGATGGCGATTACCCTTCTGGGTCTGCTGGTTGCCAGGTCGGCGGCGGCTTTCAACTACGTAGCCGATGCGAGCGGCACTTACTGGGGGATTCAGGATGATGCGCCACCGCGCGTCGATACCGGCAGTATCCGT
>DATFXZ010000358.1:0-3992 GCA_035315305.1 Terriglobia bacterium
AGGGCATTAACCGCTCGCCGTGAATGCCGAAGCGCGTCAAGCTATTCGGCATCACGATGAGGTCGAAGTCCATGCGATTCATCAGGTCGAGTATTTCGCACGGTTCGCTTGCGGCAAACAGTCTCGAGGTGAACGAGATGCCGATGCCGGATGCTTGGAGCGCATACATATCGACCAAACTTGTCAGCCATCCCTTTTGCCATTGATAGTCGTCGGTCGATTGCGAGGGCCCTCCTGTTGCGTTGCTGATTCCGAAAATTCCGATCAAAGCGAGTGATGCGAGCGAGCGACCTGCGAGATACAGCGCAGCTTCGAATGCCCGATGGCCCGACTGGCTTCCATCATGCAAAGCGACAACTGAAGATAGATGGACGAATGACCGCGTGGAGGTGCGGTATCCCTGTTCTTCCTGATTCTCGATTTCAACAGCAAAGTTGTAGAGGCGGTCTGCCAAGGCTCGCGCCTGTACAGAATTGAGCGTTATTCCGCACCATGGATCGCCGTCAGGACCGACGCTAATGGCGTCCTGCGAAAGCACCAAAGAAATGACGTCTTGATTGGACTTATCCTTCGTGCGAACAGTGACAATACGCGGCATGTCGACCTCAAGAATCCAAGCGCTGCTGCCGGAAAACCAGAAAGGTGACGACCAGCACGCCGTGAGTCTCCAAGACGTCATGCGATAAAACCTGCCATCCACCGGAATCCAGCGACTCCAGGCCACGCGTCAACCCTTGCGTCGATGAAGCAAGTGTCTCCGCAATCATCTGCGCTCGGTCTTCACCCGAGGCCTCTTCGGCAGCGGCAATGGAGCATGTCTGGATCAGCATGGCGTACTCTTTCATGACTTTCGTAAGCATCAAAGGCGGTACCGAAGATTTACATGCGCTGCACGACCGGCTTCGGGATATCCATCAATGATCGCGTAATTTCGATCGAACAGATTGTTGACGCCGACCTGCAATTCGACCCCACGATAAAAGTCCGCCGTTCCGGAAATGCCGACCGGCAAATGGACTGACTCTCAAATAACGGCTTGCATCGTTTGCAGTGAAGTCAGCCACTCGATCACGGGGTCACTTTGTTGAGGCGCTGCCACCGCCGTCCACAGAATGAGCAAAAGCCGAGCCATCAGAACTCCCTTTCCGAGAGTGGAGCTTTCCTCGGTAAGTAATACACTACGATGTCGCTATAAACTAACACAGCCCATCGCCCCTTTCCAGCCGCAAAACAATCCCGGAATGATTCCCACTCCCGCCGGCGACCATAAAATCGCGCATAAAATAAGGGCCAGCACGTGCTGGCCCCAGGAGATTTCGAAGTATTGTCAGCCAGTTTAGCCTCGGCGGCGAGTTGTGTCTATGGCGATTTTGGTGTTTTTAACATAATGCGTCGTGTTTGGGAGACAACATTAAAAGTGCAGCTTTAGAACGAACTCGAAAACCCTCGGATCAAAGGACCGCGTGATTGTTCCGAACGCAGCGTTGCCGAAGCTCGTATTCGGAACCATCAGCGAGGGTGTGTTCGTTACGTTGAACGCTTCGGCGCGAAACTCCGCGCGGACCTGTTCCCTTATTGGAAAAGTTTTGCCCACCATCGCATCGAAAGCGCGATAGGCCGGGCCCACAACAGGGTTTCGAGAAGCATTGCCGATGATGAATTGTCCTGCCTGCGAAAACGCGGCCGTGTTGAACCACCGGGCGGTGCTCCGCTCATCTGAAGGAAGTTCAGGGTCTCCGACGCGATTGGGCCTCTGGATTCCAAAACCAGCGAAAGCATTGAAATTCGTCGCCTGCGTGACAGCCAGAGGACTGCCGGCCTGCAATCGAACCATGCCCGAAAGCTCCCACCCTCCCAGCAGTCCGTTCTTCCAACCGGATAGGTTCACGCGCTTGCCGGCCCCGACAGGAATCACCCAGACATAGGAACCGGAGAACACGTGCGGGATGCTTCCTGTGGATTCATCCTTTTCCAGCCTGCGGTTAAAACTATCGGCCACCTGGAACACCGCTGCAGGACCTGTGAGGATAGCGGCGTCGAACACTGCGCCCGCATCGTCGATCAGCTTAGAAAACGTATAGGTACCTGTGATGCTCAAGCCGCCGGCGAAGCGCCGCTCCAGTCGGGTTTGCAAGGAGTGATAGGTCGAGTGGCCGACATTATTACGGTAGAAGGCTACCGTCGTGAAACGAGGAAACGGCCTGAGAAGCTGTTGACGCGCGATCGTTGGGCCGCCGAGAGATGACGACTCGGGAATCTGACCAAAGAATGGATTCGGCACCTGCTGCGTCAAGGACGCGCCCAACGCCAACTGGTCCGCCGGCAATTGATTCATATTCACATCCGGAACGCCAAGGTTCGTGAGCTTGGAACCCAGATAACCGAACTCCGCGCTCCAGTTCTTGCCGAACGTTTTCTGCAAGGACAAGTTCCATTGCTGCGCATAGCCGCTCTTTTGTTTGCGCTCGACAGCGAAGACGCCCTGACCGAGACCGCTGTCCGGATTTGGTTCCGTCACTTGTACGGAGGGCCCACGGGACAGGATGAAGGCCGGATTGATGTTATCGAGTGACCGCTGCCCCGCAGTCTGAATATATGGAAAAAACGGCGTGGTAAACGGTGTTGTGATTCCGGCCTGTTCGATCCAAGTCATTCCGTAACCGGAGCGCAGAGTGAAAGTATCCGACAGACGGAAAGCCAATCCAACCCGGGGAGCGAAGTTGAGTTTTTCCAGGTCTCGCGCCGCTCTTGGAGTGCCGTTCTTTCCGAGAAAATCAAGTTTTTGCGTTTGAAGATTGAATACAGTCCCTTGATCGTCCACAACCGTAGACGGAAAGTTCAGGGTGTATCGAACGCCGAGGTTCACTGTCAGTCTTTTTGTCGCTTTGAAATCGTCCTGCAGAAAAAATTCGCCGATTGTCGCTCGCGGGCGGAGCGTGTCCTTTTGAAGATCGATGGAGAACGTTTGCACTTGGCCGAGAAGGAACGAGGCGAATGCGTTCCCGGTTCCGGCGACTGGCGTACCTGCTGCGGAGAGGTTGCTAGTCAGAATGTTTGTGAACTGATAGGACCCGGTGGGACTCGGCGGTTGCAAAATGCCGAGATGTTCGAGGCGCCAGTCGGTTCCGAGCTTCATGCTGTGCCTTCCTCGAAGCCACGACAGATTGTCGATGATCTGAGTCACGGATGTGGTGAATTTCGCGTTTCCGTTCGCCGGAGGCCCTAACTGCTGAAACCCCACGACGTCGTAGGTGGGCAGCACGTCGGAAAAACCCAACTCGGGAATATTCGGAATTCCGGAACTCTGTGAGGCGGGCTGTCCCGTACGTAACGAATCTCTTTCGAATCCTCTCCGGGTATAGCCGAAGCGGAGTTGATTCACTTTGTTTCCGGATACAGTCCAGTTGTGTTCCAGCGCAAGGCTGTCCGCACGGGTCAGTGTATCGCCAGTAATTCCGGCAGTAATCGCGCCGCTTCCGTCGGGCAATGGGGTGCTTGGCAGAGAGTGGTCGCGCAAATATTCATATCGGCCGAAGAGACGTTGCCGTCCGTTCAAGGTGTGATCCAGCCGAATGCCGAATTGGTCCTGATTAGTAGTCTCGTTCGCCGTGCGAATGTAGTTGTTGGAGGCCGCCTCCGTTCCGTTTGCATTGAACACGTTTGGAAGCGGATAACGATCCAGAACCGCGCGAACCGCAGGATCGAAGCGTTCCAGCGGAATTGTATTGTTCAGAAACTGGTCGCGCACAAATCCATTGGTCGTTTGGCGCGTCGTGGCTGGATCGTAGATTGCCGTGCTGAAAATACCGCGGCGTTGCAGGGACGTGGGAACCGTACTAGTTCTCGGCGTGCCCGTTTGCAGGCGTGTGCCCTGGTAGTCCGCAAAGAAGAAGGTCTTGTCCTGTTGAACCGGACCTCCGAAAACGAAACCGTACTGGTTGCGGCGAAATAGCGGCTTGGGTCCCGTCGTCGCAAAGAGGTTACGGGCGTTA
>DATFXZ010000359.1:0-8233 GCA_035315305.1 Terriglobia bacterium
GATGCGCCCGGGATCAGAGCGCCGCTATCGTCGCGGACAACGCCAACGATACTTCCCGTTGTGAGTTCCTGTGCCCGCAAGGTGATGCCGGTTATTAATAGAGTTAGAACTACAACTAGGGAAATCCTGGTGGACCGATTCATGTTTCCTCCATTTGCGATACTCGGGGGTAAGGACGCGTTTTTCGAGCGACACTAGGACTGCTGTGTCTGCGTTTAAAGGAGAAAAATTGAGACAGAGGAAAATTCCGCTGCGCGGAATACAGAACTGAAGTCTATCGACGAGTTAGTGGGAATCGCCGCCATCAAGCAGCGATCAGACATTCCGCGTAACGGAACGATTTAGAAGTCGAACTGGTCGATGTTCGCTTTGTTTATGATGAGTGGCGGACCCAGAATGATTTCGCCATCTCTAACTTCGAGTTTGCCGAGCCGGCCTGCTTGAATCGACTTCGCAACAGTGGGAATTTTGTTTTCCACGAGCATCGCGCTTCCGTATACGGTGAGATAGCCGAGGTCATGCGTGCTCCAGAGCACCACCGTTTGGACCGTACCGTCGTGAACATACGGCTTGCAAATGCTTGGTAGCGACAAACCGATCACGTTGACATCCTTGCGTCGAGCTTGTCGCACGGCTTCTCCCGAACCTGGAACCGCCGGAGCCGAAATCGCCATAATCAATTTCACTGACGGATACGCTTTCAGTATCGTTTGCGTTTCCGCAAACGCTTTGTCGCGATCGTCATCGCTAGGGCGGATAGTTGCGAGCTTCAAATTTGGATATTTGTCGAGCCGCCTTTTAATAAATGCAATCCATTCGTTTTGATTCGCGGCGGTCAACGCCCCGGTGATGATTGCGAAATCGCCCTTGCCGCCCAGGAGGCGGGCCGCCTCATCCGTGAGCGTATTGGCGATTGCTTCCGACGTCGCCTGATTGGCAAAAAACTCGCGGGCGTCGGGCTCGGCGTCTGCGTCCCATGTCAGCACGTGAATCCCACGGTCGCGAGCTTTCCGAAGAACAGTCGATATACCGGCCTTATTCTCGACAGCAACAGCGATCGCATCGACGCGACGTGTGATCCAGTTTTCTACGAGTTCGTTTTGCTTTGCCGCTTCGAGATTCGTCGGTCCGTCCCAGATCAGATCAACGCCGAGTTCCCGCGCTGCATCTTCGGCCCCGGCTCTCGCACTCACGAAGTACGGATCGCCTTTGGCTTTTGGCATCACGGCGATGACGGGACGGTGCGCGGTTGCAACGGCTGGCGCCGTCTTCTCCTCCGGCGAGCGTCCGACTGAACGCACTAACCAGACATTGGTGCCCGCCACAATGAGCGCGCTCACAAGAACGGCGGCACATAGAACCGCAACCTGGCTGTTTTTCACTTGAACCTCCTCAGGCTGATCAAGACGGTGAATGCCGCGCCGCGGCAGCCATTTCTCGAGGCTGATGACGGACACCAGCAGAATTCCCGTCAGTACACCGCTAAGTTCTGAGGGCAGCGCCGCAAGATGTAACCCGTTCTGTAGAATGGACAGAGCAAACAGTCCGAGCAATGTCCCCCAGAGATTTCCGCGGCCACCGAATATAGATGTTCCGCCCAGCACCACCGCCGTGATTGCATCCAATTCGTATCCGGTGCCTGCGTCTGAGCGAGCTTGTCCGAGATGCGCAACATATATGATGGCTGCGATACTCGAGGTCAAACCGGAAAGCAGGTAGGCTAGACCAAGGCGCCTCGCCACCGGAATACCGGCATAGCGTGCTCCCGCTGGATTCGATCCAATGGCATACCACGTCCGTCCTACTGTTGAACGATGCAACAGCACAACGTACGCAGCGAATATCAAGAAGAACACCGGCACTTGTGCCGGAATGACGTTCGCCAAATAACCTTGTCCTAAAGCGAGAAACGATTTGGGAAAGTCCGTGTAGTTCACTGCGGCGTGCGTGATGCCTTCGGCGATGCCCCGGAACATCCAAAACGAGCCGAGAGTGACAATCAGCGGTGGAAGCTGCAGCTTCGAAATGAGAAACGCATTCAGACCGCCGCCCGCAATTCCCGACAGGAGAGCCATACATGCGGCAACCGGAAACGGCAAGTTCCAGTCGCGCCACGCTGCTCCAAATACGACCGCGGCGAGGCCCATCATCGAACCGACAGACAGATCAATTCCGCCGGTAATGATCACGGGCGTCAGTGCGACCGCGAGCAATCCAAGCTCGACACTGAAGCGAAGAACCTCGACGAAATTACTCGTGCTGAGAAAATTCTGCGCAATCGTTGAGAACAGCGCCATTTGTCCGAGCAACGCAGCAAGGAGGATCCACACACCAGGCGCAGCACGTTTTCTCATGCAACTATTCGCACGCTTTCAAAAGGAGCTAACGATTTCCGGCGGTGCTTCGCGCATAGTTGATTACCGCAGCCAGAATGATTCCGCCTTGAATGGCTCTTTCCCAATAAGCACTCACACCAAGAAATGTCAACGCCGGACCGATCGCTCCGAGCAAAACGACGCCGAGCACACTTCCGGCGATCGTTCCAACACCGCCAGTAATCGCCGCTCCCCCTACAACAACCCCGGCAATGACCTTCATTTCCAACCCCAGCCCGCCATTACTAGGAATCTGATTAAATCGCACAGAATTGAGAACGGCAGCAAAGCCGGTGAGAAGACCGGCAACAAGAAATACGCAAAAAACCACTAATGAGGTGTCGATACCGGCAAGTCGCGCACCTTCTGGATGCGACCCGGTCGCGTAAACGGCGCGTCCAGCCGCGAGTTTGCGCATACCCCAGGCAAAAAACACCACGAGAAAAGTTGTGGTCAAAATAACAACAGTCGGGTAGCTGCTCTGGCTGAAACCAAACCACTGAAAATTTATCGGCAAGTCTTGAACCCATGCACCCTGGGTTTGCCAGCGTAGCGCGTCACGCAATGCCACCATACTCGCCAGTGTCACAACAATTGATGGAATGCCGAGGTAACCAACCAAGGCACCGTTTACCGCACCAAGTCCTCCCCCGATAACGCACGCACCAAGCGCAGCGGCGGGCAAAGGTAAACCGGCCTTCGCCAGGACACCGGCAGCAACACTACAGATCGCGAAGTTGGAGCCGACTGAGATATCGATCTGTCCGGCGACAATTACGAGAGTCATTCCCAGTGCTATGACCAGAACTGGAATATTCCCGAGCAGCAGGTCACTCAGATTTTCGCGCGCAAAGTAGCCGGGCGCAGCGATTGCCAGAACGCTCGCCAAGACAATGAGTGCTGCGGCGATGGAAACTTCCTCTCGATGGGTTCTGATGTAGGTCACTGCTCCCCAAACGCTAGCGATAAGACACGATGTTGATTTGCCTCTTCACGCGATAACAATCCAGCTATCTTTCCGGCATGCATGACAGCGATCCTGTCGGACATCCCCAGAATTTCGGCTAGGTCCGAAGAAACCATAATGATTGCCACGCCACGCTCTGCCAGATCGGCCATGAGCCGGTGAATTTCGGCCTTCGAACCAATATCGACACCTTGCGTCGGCTCATCCAGGATCAAAACGGTAGGTTCTATTGCCAACCATCGCGCAAGTGCAACCTTCTGCTGGTTGCCTCCGGAGAGCGTTTCGAGATCCGCATCGACCGACGCCGCTTTGATGTTCAGTAGCTCTACGTACGTTTCGGCGAGATGACGTTCTTTAGACGCGTCGATCACACCGTTGCGTGAGACAGCCGACAATTTCGCGATGCTGGTATTGACCAACATCGGCATCGTCAGGATGACGCCATGCTGCCGCCGATCCTCAGGTAGATAGCCGATACCCAGTCGAATCGCGTCGGAGCCGGAAGCAATCTGCACAGGACTGCCACGCAGCAGAATCTCACCGGAATCTGCGGGCGTCAGGCCAAAGATCGTCTCCGCCAATTCTGTGCGGCCTGCGCCGACGAGGCCCGATATGCCTAGTATTTCGCCCGCCTTGACGGCAAACGAAATATCGTGAAGACCTCGTGCTCGATTTCCAAAATTACGCAGCTCCAGCACAACTTCGCCTGGCGGAGCATTGCGTTCGGGAAAAATGCCGGCGAGCTCGCGTCCGACGATCATCTGGATGAGCTGCTGCCGGTTCACTTCACCTTTTACCTTCGTGGCGATGGCCTCG
The DNA here is from genome assembly GCA_035315305.1 of Terriglobia bacterium. Taxonomy (GTDB): domain Bacteria; phylum Acidobacteriota; class Terriglobia; order 20CM-2-55-15; family 20CM-2-55-15; genus 20CM-2-55-15. The sequence goes on from DATFXZ010000359.1 coordinate 4,159, forward strand.
CCGTCACGCAACACCGTGATACGGTCGGCGATCGAGAGGATCTCTTCCAGCCGGTGCGAAATGTAGATAATTCCAACGCCTTGGCTACGCAGCAGTCGAATCACGCCGAAAAGATTGTCAACCTCGCGACTCGTCAATGACGCTGTCGGTTCATCCATGATCAGAATCTTCGCGTCCCTTCCGGTTGCTTTTGCAATTTCGACTAACTGCTGTTCCGGCATTGTTAAAGTCGATGCGATCCGATCCGGGTCAATGGAAGCACTGATGCGACTGAGCAGTTCTTTGGCGCGACCGTACCGTTCCTTCCAATTTATGAGACGCCAAAAAGCATGACTTTCGAGAGCCAGCGCAATGTTCTCCGACACCGTCAGATGAGGAAACAATGCCGGCTGCTGGTAGATGGCGGCAATTCCCAACGATCGGGAGATGCGCGGATCGTTGTGCGGCACGGGACGGCCACATACAAAGAGCGAACCGGAATCCGGCCGCTCGGCTCCCGTCATTACTTTGATGAGAGTCGTCTTACCTGCGCCGTTTTCGCCGACGAGCGCATGAACTTCACCTGGACAAAGGTCGAACGAGACCGCCTTCAGCGCCTGCACACCTGCAAATGACTTGGTGATGGACTTTGCTTCAAGGAGCATTGAATTCAGGAATCGATTCGCTTCTGCGAACAATGACTTCGTATTCCACTTCAATTCGGCTTCTGGCCCGCAGCCATCTATACGTGGGAATTCCAAAGAGCCGACTGCGGTCCGTCATTTGGCGTCGCGATTCTGGCATAGGAGAGACGCCAAACTCCATACCGCGCGTTAAAGTTTTTCCATTCCATGGTGGATCTGTGCGGCTGTGGTTTTCTTCCCATATGCCCATCCAGGGAAAGTCTCGCTGCCTCCAGACGTAGCCAATAGCCAACTTGATCCTTGAGCAAAACGCTGTGAAAAAAGCGCGCTCGAAGCTCGGATTCATTAAATGCGCAGTGTAGCCGCTCGAAACTGGATCGGTGTTGAAGAAGCGGAGATCAGCGATTCCGCCATCGGAGCGAGGCGCGCTCGGCCACTCGAATTCTGCGCCCGTTTTCAAATACGCGGCACTCCCGAATTCTGTCTCGAATACCATGGATCGGCTTGCCGATGCCCGAAATTCTGTAACTCCTTTTTCAAGGAAAGGTGGACCGAGTGTCACATGTTGCGTCCATCCAATTGGCCGATCAAACGCACAGAGACTCTCGATGTGTTCCCTTATGCGTAGAGTTTGATTTGAGAGGGCAATTTGCCTTTGAAACCGAATCTGAGCTAGCGGCAATTCGGCGCGCATCGTGAGCCGGCGAGCATCTTCAGTTATCTCGTAAGGAATAACCGAGCCTTCGCCATGCGACGTGATACCCGCTTGGAACTCTTCCTCAGAGGGGCCACCAAAGATGTCGAGGCAGAGATTGTGGCCCATGATGCCGGCAAGTAGCCTGGCATCGGTGGCGGTGCCATATTCCGGATGTTTTTGCGGATCATATGTTGACGGCTCGATGGAAGGCCAAGGAGGAATCCAAAGCGGATTGCTGCCGGAGCGTTTGTCAAGGATCTCGGCGATGTGGCCGCCTTCTTTGAGGACCGTAACACGGAGCTGCTCATTCTCGATGGAGGCAGCCTGCCGGCCATGAAAGCGATTTCCCGGCATTTGTTAGAGGTTCTTCAGCCAGAGATTTTTGAACGAAACCTTACCCGTACCTTCGATTTGAAGACCGATCACGCCCTGCGCAACGGCCATCGTGGGATCATCATCAATGAAAATCGACATGACGTGTCCGTTAATGATGTGAATCATTTCATTGCCGCGGGCAATGATGTGCACCTGATTCCAATCATTAGTTTTGATGTATCCCTTGAGTTCATCGGGGTCGCCGAGCATTGCGAGTAGCCGGGGCTTCTTTCCTTGCTCCGTCTTCACGACCTGTCCTCGCCAGGCGATGATGCCGCGGCCAGTTCCCTGCTCGTAAAGTTGACCGCTGTAGCGCCCGACATAATCAAAGTCCGCCTGATAGCCTTTCAAATTGTATTTTGCGTTTGCCGGATTTGGGTTTTGTCCGCCGCGTCCTTGAGGAGGGGGTGTTATCGCGCTGCGATACTGGATCCCGCTGTTGAGGCCAGGCCCTTCCAATTTCATTTCCAGTTTCAGCTCAAAGTTCTTGGGCTCTCCGCCTTTCCAAATAATGTAGGTGGTGCCCGATGGTTTTTCGGGAGTGGAGGTTCCAACAATGGCACCATTTTCGAGCCGCCAGAAATCCATATTCCCGTCCCAATCTTTCAAGCTGCTGCCATCGAAGATCGACTGCCATCCTTCGTGATCATCGAACGCGATTGGCTCCGGCTGCGTGAAGCCGCCTCCGCCTCTTCCGCCTTGTTGTTGGCCGAACAGTAGGGCAGCTAACAATACGATGATTTTGGTATGCATATCCGGCCTCCTACGCGACGTTTGCTTTGGATAGCGGTACTGCTTCCCACTGACGGGTTTTTGCCGATTTCAACACCGCATCGGTGACCTCATCCGTCGCTAAAGCATCTCTGAAAGTCGGAGCCGCTTGTTTGCCGGCACCAACGGCTTGGAGAAAGTCGGCGAATTGGTGAGTAAACGAATGCTCGTACCCGATCTGCAGACCAGGTACCCACCAATGCTTCATATAAGGATGCTCGCCATCGGTGACATGCACGCTTCTCCAGCCACGCAGTTGCCCTTCATCGCGATGATCGAAATACTGCAGGCGGTGCAGATCATGGAGATCCCACATGGCAGAAGCGTGCTCGCCGTTGATTTCCAGCGTGTACAGGGCTTTGTGGCCTCGTGCATAACGTGTCGCCTCGAAAGTCGCCATCGATCCGTTTTTGAAACGGCACAGAAAGGCACTCGCGTCATCGATGCCGACCGGTTCGATGCGGCCTGTAAGGTTATGCTTCCGTTGTTTGATGAAAGTTTCGGTCAACGCCACGACTTCTGTGATGCGACCGTTCAGCCACATCGCAGTGTCTATCGTGTGCGCCAGCAAGTCACCCGTCACGCCGCTGCCGGCAACCGCCACGTCGAGGCGCCACAGGCCTTCGCCGCCCTGAGGCAGATCCTGGGAGATCGTCCAGTCCTGAAGAAACTTTGCGCGGTAATGAAAGATCTTTCCGAAGCGGCCCTCTTCCAGGAGGTTCTTCAACAGCATGACAGCAGGCACGCGACGGTAGTTGTACCAAACCATATTGGAGACTCGTGCGGTCTCAATCGCTTCCGTCATGGCTTTCGATTCAGCTGCATTTCGGGCTAACGGTTTTTCGCACAGCACCATCTTGCCGGCTTTTGCGGCGGCGATGGCGATTTCGGCATGGGTGTCGTTGGGACTCGCGATGTCAATGACATCGATGTCTTTCCGCTCAATCAGTTTTCGCCAGTCCGTTTCGACCGATGTGTAACCCCACTTGTCGGCGAATGCCTTCACACGCTCGAGATTGCGAGCGCAGACAGCCTGAAGGACCGGAATGTACGGCACGTCGAAGAAGCGACTCACCTGCAAAAATGCGTTGGAATGCGCGCGGCCCATGAAGCCGTATCCGATGAGACCGATGTTGAGATTGCGTTTTGCCATTTTTCTTTATTCAGAATTAGGAATCAAGAATTGAGCATTGGTCAGATCTTCTGGGGTTCGACATTAAAAACGAATCTGACCAACGTTCAATTCATTAATTTCCAATTCCCATCCGATAAAACCGCTTGCCCCCCGTGTGCCTAATTCCAACCGTGAGCATCTCGAACGGCAATCATAGTGCTGAGAATGTTTCGCCAGGTTTCGGGGTTCATCATTGTTTCATTGGGAAACATGCATCCATCCCAATTGATGTGTTGGAAGGCGCGTGTGGGTGAACCATTGTTGTCGCGTACCCATAATCCGGCCGCGCGCACTACATCCATTTTTCCGTCGGGATCGTTCGGAAGACAATGTCTACCAGTCTTATCGTGTGAACCAGAGCCCTTTACAGTCGCATCGTTCTGGGCGACATGAAAATCAATGACCCATGGGCGCAATACGCGCGTCATGCTCGCA